>CALLUY010000137.1 GCA_938010615.1 uncultured Pirellulaceae bacterium
GCCCGACCAGTTGCGGCGCATGTGCGCCCTAACCGAAGCAACTTGCCGGACCTTTGGTCCTAAAATAATCGGGGGAATCTAAGTCCCAGCCCGATGGGCTGGGCTAGGCAAGGAACGGGGCTTTGCCCCTAAACGCAAACACTGCAACTTCAAAAAGCGCAAGCGAGTGGTCTGGAATGAAAACTGCCTGGAGCTTATCGATTGCTGTTTTCCGTTGCCCGACCAATCGCTTGCGACTCCGGCTTGGGTTGGGAGTAATCCCACACAAGTCGTCAGCTCACATTTTGAGAGACCTGAACGATCACCGTACCATCGCCCTGCTCTTCGAGTCCAACTTCGACATCCAAAAACGTTCGAATGATGTCCGCGTGAGTTCGCGTGTGCTGCGTCGGATTGGCAGTTTTGAACTTGCTAGTGACACCTGAAAAATTCGCCGCGATTGCCATCGGCAACATCAACTGATCGGCCAAGTGCGGGCCAATTGGCGCTTTGGTTTTTTGATACTTCTTCACGTTGCGTACCACGCCGTCAGCCACTTTCTCTGCCCGTGTTCCAACTTGCCCGAAACCGGAAAACATCGTCGTCACGTTTTCAAACTCGAGTTCGGCAAACAAAATATTTCCGGGACCTTTTGGGTTGGGCGCTTCGATATGTTCGACGAGCGTGCGATCCCAGTTGAGCTTACGGACGACACGTGCCGTTTCACGTTCCGCGATATTGGCTGGCAATGCGGATACGATTCCACGGACTCGCCGCTGCAATAATTTGCCTCGGTCAACGATCGTCAGGCCTCGCAGTTGCATGCGATCGACCGGCGTTATCGTCGCATCAAACTCGCCTCCTCCAGCTGGATAAAAGCCGTAGCTGTTCAGATTCAATTCAACCGTTGGTCCCATTCGGTTCAACAGCGGCACGAAGCACCGCTCCAAAAAATCAAACGGCGGAGCCATCATGTTGTGTGTGCCACCAGAAAGTTTGATTTGCGATGGCGCCGCGGCCAACATAAGCGCTGGCAAAACGGTTTGCAGCACCAGCGTGATGCTGCCCGCGGTTGAAATCTCGAAGTGATAATTTCCCGGTTTGGTTTCACCGGGCTCGAAGACGATCTCCTTGGAATTCAATTCAGCGCCAGTGACCGACGCGTCGCCGACTTCTCGTGCGGCATTCACGGCTGTGAGATGCTGACGTTTCAAACCGGGCTGCTTGCGACCTGCTCGCAAATTGAATATTCGAAAGGCTTTTCCGGTTAGAAGTGACAACGCCAAAGACGACCGAACGATCTGTCCGCCTCCTTCGCCTTGCGATCCGTCTATTTCAATCATCGATGTTTCCTAAGAAGTATTTCAAAACCAAAGTAGCACGACTCTCCGAGTCGCTTGGAACGGCAATACACGACTCGGAGAGTCTGGCTACTATCTCTAGCGTTGTCGCGAGCCAGGAATTGACTCGCCTACACTGGACCAGTGAAACTGGGACAGGTTCGCGACTCAACCTGTATGGTAGAAAACAGCGCGAATCTGTATCTTGTGTCCATGTTTCGATTCACGGAGTTCATGACACAAAGTTTCAAACAGAGAGACTGGTTTGCTCTCCTTCTGTTGACGTTCATGCTTGGCGTTGCCGCATGGATTGTGTCGATGCCATTTTCTGCGACGACTCGCGAGCACGCCATCCGACGGTTTCATGTTGCTTCTCCAAGTTTTCCAGTTTGGGCCGCGATGGGACCCGTCCCTTCGATGTACAACTTCGAAAATCGAGCTCAATTTACCAATGAGCTAATTGGCGACGGGCCGTTCAACGAAGAGCACAAGTCGTGGTTCTCGTCGCAGTTGAATCACTTCCCTGCCAGAATTTTGACGTTTGGCGATTCGACTGCAAGGTACTTTCGCGATCAGCGTCAGGGGACTTTGGAGATGTCGACACGATATCGAGAAGCGGAGCTAATCAGTCGTTTGGAAATTCAAGAGCAGCCAGACGGATCAATGCATATTCAGCGCCTCGAAGAGAATTGGGTGCAGCACGATGCCAAGAAGTGACGCAGACGAGAGTCTTTCGCTGTTGAAGTTGGTGCACGTTGGCATTTTGATTTCGCTGCTTTGGAAAGTGCGGTTCTTTTGGTACTTCCTTGGAGTGCACAAAGAATTTCCCGTCGTCGATCCGTTTTTTCCGGAGTTCTTTCGCTCGCGAATCGTTTTGCTGGTGGCCTATTTGTTGGCCGTTGCGGCTTCCGTTTTGATCCTTTCTACCAGTGATAAAATTCGCTTGCGTCTATCCGGTTGCGTCAGTCTTGCCAGTTTGTCGATTCTTTGCATCCATCAGAGCGCTTATAACGATGTGACGTTTGTGTGTTGTGCTTGGACCTCGCTATGGTGTCTCTGGTTTTCGACTCGTTTGGGCGAGTCCTACGATTCGCTTTATCCGCGCGCAGCTTGGTTGTCGCATTTGGTGTTGAGCCTGATCTTCCTTGGTGGTGCCATTGGAAAGCTGACGCCAGGATATCTTTCGGGAGATGTACTGTTCGAAATCTATTTTAAGGATCGCGACTTTTGGACTTATAACTTAGCTCGAAGCTCACTGTCGGAGGAAGGGTTGCGAACTGCCGCGATGTGGCATTCGCGAATCGTGCTGCTCAGTGAATTTGTTTGCGGCTTTCTGTGGCTGATGCCGCGAAGAATCGCCTCGATTGTGGCCATCGTCGTGCTTTGTGGAATCGCGTTGACGAACAACGTATTGCTGTTTTCGGTCGTGGCCTGCTTGATTGGTTTGGCATTAGTTGGCTTGCACGAGCGAAAAAAGTCGGCAACTTGAGGTTTTCGGCACGTCCATTGATTGAGTTTTTCGACAAGACTTGATGCGGCGAAGCTTGTATATTGGATGTAGAAAGGCTGCGTTTTGGCCGAATCATTAGTCCGCTTCCAGGATTCATCTAATGCAATTGTTTTTTCGTGAGCCCCTTAAGGGCGCTTTGGTATCGTTGTTGCCTCTGATTTTGATTTGCTCCATTGCGGAGCTTGCTTCTGCACAAGAGGGATCCGCTCGAGTTTGGAAGTCTGGCAAACATGAAGTGAGAGGAACGTTGCTTCGGCACGACGAAACGCATGTGACGCTCATGCCTGAGAATCGCAAGAAAAGCGTTAAGGTTGAAATCGCGATGCTCAGCGACGAAGACCAACTGTTTCTCAAAGGTCTGCCGTTCATCGAAGCGGATCAAGTTCAACACGAAACAGTGATGCCGCACATGGCGCGGTATACCGAAAGTCCGATGGCGGTCGCGGAGATTCTGAATCAGGTTGGGAAAAATCACGAAAAGAGTCCCTACGCCAAAATGATGGTGGGGTTAGCGTTGGCGACTGAGATCGCGAACTATCGTGATGCCAAAAAGAACTTTGAGGCAGCTCTGAAAATCATCCGAAAGCATCAGAAAGTGCTTGGAGAGGGATATCACGCTCGGACCGTCGTTTCGCTCCAGAACAACATCGCCGTTTGCGCTCTGAAAATGTCGAAAGGCGACGAGGCGGCTGAGCAACTTTCGGATGGCTCCTCAGGTGAAATTCCTTTTGCACTCTATCACAACGCGACATTGCTCATGGAAGCAACCAAAGGTGTAACGCAAATTAAGCTCACCAATAAATGGAGAGGTAAGCTGGTTGATGTTTTGGCCAAGAAGAAACCAGCGAGTCCTGGTGTTGAAGTGCCGTCGCGATATCTGTTTTCGTTGGAGTGGGACGATCCACTTAACGAGAGCCAACTTTCCCAATTGGTTGCACTTAGCGGCAAGCCGTTGCCTCATGCTGAAGACAAAGCGAATCTTGTTGGTGGATCAGTTTTTACAAACGAAACTGAATTGATAAAACGTGGCTATAGTGAACATGCTTCGTCGTCTGGATGTTTGATCAGTCCAACACTGATGCTCACGAACCGACACATCGCCAAATCCAAGACCAATGATTTTTCCTATACGCTGACTCGATTCTTAAAGGATGGGTCACCTGAACTTGTGGGAGGCAAGGTCGTCAAATGGTCGGTCGTCAATGGTGAGGACTTAGCGCTTATCGAATTGGACAAGCCGATTGAAGATGCTGCTGCATTTCCGCTCCGCCGAGGGAGACTGAACGATGGAGAGGACCTTACTGTTTTGGGGTTCCCGGATGTGTCTGGCGAAGGCGAACATATTTCGGCGACTTCCGGTCGATTCGTCGGAATGGATGAATCGCTCCCGTGGATGTACAGCACCAACATGATGCAGGAAGGAATTGGCGGAGGACCCACGCTCGACATGAAGGGCAACCTTGTCGGCCTCGCGTTCGCAAAATCGGACTTTCGAAATGGTCGAGTCGTTTGGTTTAACAACCACAGGATTGAACGTCGCTACAACGACCACACGGTCACGGTGTCGGGAAAAGCGATCCTCGAATTTTTGAAAGTAGCGTTGCCGGATTACGAATTCGACCGTGAAAGCAACAAATTTTACGAGAGCCGGCAAGCTCTCGCTGAAGCCGTTCGAGGTTCTGTAATGCTGGTCAAGGCTTGGCAGCCCCCGAAAGAAAACGTCAAGAAAGTTCGACCGGATTTTGTTCCTGGACAATCGGCCGAAGGGTTCAGACACAACTGGAAGAAGGGAGAGGCCGAGCTAGGAAGTTTGCGAAAAAAGAGGTTGTTCCCGGATCTATGGTGCATGACTTGTTATGGCAAAGGCCGGCTTTTTTGCCAGAATTGCGGTGGTGAAGGCAAGATTTACCGTAGGGAAAGCGTTAAGGCAGGGAAAAACAATCTCGGTGTGCAGATGTACAAATTCGAAGTCAAATCTAGCCGTTGCAAAGCGTGTTCAAGTAGGCCCAACAGAGACTGCCCGGACTGCGAGGATGGAAAGCTTCCTTTCTCAATTCCAGACTGATCGTTGGTGAGCCGTCTGGAAGATCAACGCGTCTTGTGATCAATTAAGTATCTGCTTGGCACAACTTGCTCTCAATTGATGGATTATGAGCACGAGACTATCAATTCGGATTTTCGTTTTCCTGCTTGGGGTATGGGTCTGCTCGCCCGCCGCGTCGCCTGCGGTTGCGGTTCAGGAAGTTGTTGTCGAATCTCCGATCGTGCTACCGCCAAATGTTGGGCAGAGCAGTCGAAACATGGTGGCGACCGTCTCTCCGGTTGCAACACAAGCCGGTCTCGATGCGATTCGTTCGGGCGGAAATGCAATTGATGCAGCCATCGCAGCGGCCCTGACGCTCGGCGTTGTCGACGGATATAACTCCGGGATTGGTGGAGGCTGCTTCATTCTGATTCACACAGCCGACGGAAAACTATACGCGATCGACGGTCGTGAAACGGCGCCTGCGTTAGCGTTCCGTAACTTCTATCGCGATCAGAATGGTGAACTCCAGCCAGCAGATTCTCAAACTGGAGCCAAAGCCGTCGCCGTTCCCGGCGCTTTGTTGGCTTATGAGAACGCGGTTTCACGACATGGGAAAAGGAAGTTCAGCGAGCTGCTGGAGCCTGCGGCAAAAATCGCGGAACAAGGATTCGAGATCACGCCGCTCTATCACAGTCGCATCGCGGAGAACTGTGAGAAACTGAAATTGTTTCCGGCGACCGCCGCGTTACTGCTCAACGATGACGGCACACCATTGGCAGCTGGCACTCTGTTGGTACAGCCAGAGCTTGCCGCAACGTATCGCAGTGTTGCCTCTGGTGGCACCGACTGGTTCTACAAAGGTCCTTTTGCGCAACGGGTGTCCGAGTGGATGCGTGAGAATGGCGGCGCAATCAATGAGGCTGATTTTGTAAACTATGAGACGATTGATCGAGCGCCGGTTGCGACTTTGTATCGTGATTATTGTGTCGTCGGTTTTCCGCCGCCAAGTTCAGGTGGAATTCATGTTGCTCAAATTTTGAACATCGTGGAGCACTTTGATTTGAAGTCGATTGCTCAACGGAACAAAGCGGAAGCGATGCACCTAATCGCCGAAGCCATGAAGCTCGCGTTTGCAGACCGCGCTTATTGGCCGGGAGATCCAGCGTATTCCAATGTCCCTAAAGGCTTGATCGCCAAGCCCTATGCTTGCGAACTGGCGTCACAGATTGATCCGGGATTTGCGTCGAGGGTTCAGTCACACGGTTGTCCGCCGAACCCGGCCGACATTTTTGGGGATCGCCACACGACTCACATTGCGGCGGCCGACGATCAGGGTAACTGGGTTGCGATCACAACGACGATCAACACGCATTTTGGCTCCAAAGTCATCGTGCCGGGAACAGGCGTCTTGCTGAACAACGAAATGGATGACTTTGCGATCGCGCCGGGAGTTCCCAACGCGTTTGACTTGATCGGCGCGGACAGTAATTCGATTGAGTCCGGCAAGCGACCGCTTTCTAGTATGAGTCCAACGATCGTCCTCAAAGATGGAGTCCCGGTGATGACGATGGGCGCAGCTGGCGGACCAAAAATTATCACTCAAGTCGCCACAGCGATCATTCAAATGGTCGACTTCGAGAAGCCGCCTTACGAAGCGATTGGTGCGGCGCGATTCCATCATCAGTGGTCACCGGACCAGTTGCGGGTCGAGCGCACGATGAGCGAATTTTTGAAAGCTGAGCTCAGTTCATTCGGTCACGAGCTCAAGAATGCCGATTCCGACGACGTTGGAGTTAGTCAGATCATTGCTCGCGATCCCGAGACCGGAATTTTCACCGGCGTTCACGATCCAAGAGTTCCCGGATCTGCGATGGGCACTGAATAGTCAACGTGAAAAGCTACGTTCGTGGCTTGTTCGTCATTCTAAACCAACTCTATTTGCAAACCATCGTAGCCGACGTCAATGCCATCGGGCAGCAACGGATTGACCGTCTCGTAGTTCAACTTGCAAGCGCAATGCGTGAACCAGGTTTGTTTGGCACCGATGCGTTGCGACGCTTCGATCGCTTGGTCGATGCTGAAGTGAGTAGGATGCGGGTCGGCTCGGAGTGCATCGAGCACCAGAACCTCCACTCCTTCCAGTAGCTCAAAGCTGCTTTCGGGAATGTGGCTGACATCGGTGCAATAAGCGACGTTGCCGACGCGAAAACCAAGCACGTCAAAACGTGGTCCATGCTTCAACGGAATTGGGATGACGGTCGCACCAAGGATCTCTAGCGGTTCGGTTTCAATTCGAGTCATATCAACGGCAGGGACCGCGCCGCGGTGAGTCGTTTCATGATTCGAGAACGCGTAGCTAAATGCTTCTCGAAGCCGAACATCAACGGCTTCGTTGCAGTAAACGGGAACCGGATGGCCGAGGTAAAACTGGAACAGCCGCAGGTCGTCGAATCCCATCACGTGATCGCTGTGCTCATGCGTGTAAATGACGGAGTGCACGATGCCGAGCTTTTCACGGATCAACTGTTGATAAAGATCAGGCGAAGTATCAACCAGCAAATTCCCCTCGGGCAAACCAAAAATGGCGCTACTGCGAGTTCGCTTGTTGCGCGGATTGTCACTCTGACAGGTATCGCATCCACATCCGATGGCTGGAACGCCGACGGAAGTTCCTGTGCCAAGCAAAATTAATTTGCCGCGAATGTCAGTGGTGACTGGTTGCTTGCTCAAGTTTTTTCAGCAGGTTTGAAGAGGCACGGAAACCAAACAGGATAGCGATTGCGGTTCCGTGGTGATACCGCTTGGCCAATTAGCGGAGGTCGCGATTTGCACAGCCGGACCGGCAGGCGTTGGTTTGCTCTTTCGGGGATTGGCGTACTTCCGTCAAAATTTATTCAGATGGTTTCAAATAGATTTGGGCCTGCTCTTGGTCACCACGAGGCGAAAACGGCACGGTTGTTGCCATTTGTGGCTTCTTCCGTTTTTCAGCTGACAGATCATCGCAATTTCCGGGGTTAATGGTCGTTCATTCAACATTGACCCTTTTTCGCCAGCAGGATACCCTGTTGCGAAGCGAAAAAGCTGGAAAATTCACGTTCAACCGCGCACTTGGCTGCCAGATCGACAGGCTGGATCTGCGGTTGAATTGATTAAATAACCTTACAATTGGAATCGTATCGAACGCCACGAATTGGCTGTTACGGTTACCGGAATATTCAAATGGAAAAGCTGGAACTTCTTTGGGACAACACCACGCACTTCGTTTCTGGCGTCGTTCGAAATGTCGAACGTACGATCACGAATCTGTTCGGATCTTCCAATGCGCGCCAAGTCAAAAAGTTTCAGGGGCGAGTCGACTCTATAGGTGCGCTTGAAGCGACCTACGAAAAGATGTCCGACGAAGAGCTCGCTAATCAGACGCAGCTGTTCATGAAGCGGCTCCGAAACGGCGAAACCACCGACGATATTCTCAGTGAAGCTTTCGCTGTCTGTCGCGAGGGCGGAAAACGATTCCTCGGAATGCGGCACTACGATGTGCAGCTGATTGGCGGCATGGTGCTACACGGAGGAGCCGTCGCGGAGATGGTCACGGGTGAAGGTAAGACCCTCGTGGCGACACTACCGGCTTATTTGAACGCGCTCGAAAATCGCGGCGTCCATGTCGTGACCGTGAACGACTACCTTGCTCGTCGTGATATGGAATGGATGGCGCCGCTCTATATGGGTCTTGGGCTGACGGTCGGCAACATTCAATCGAACATGCCGGTTCTCGAAAGACAGAAGGCTTACAGCTGCAACATCACTTACGGAACCAACAATGAATTTGGCTTCGATTACTTACGCGACAACATGCGACCGGCGGCTCGCGGTGACGAACGTTTTGGTTCTCGATACCAACAGTCGCAAGGTAAGCTTGCGTTCGCGATCATTGACGAAGTTGACAATATTCTGATCGACGAAGCACGTACGCCACTGATCATCTCCGGGCCGGCTCACACGAATCCCGGCCGCTACGCAGAAGCAAACCGCATCGCGCTGCAGCTCAAACGCGACGTTCACTATCAAGTCAACGAAAAAGATCATACCGCGACGCTGACTGACGAAGGCGTACGTCACGCGGAAAAGCTGGCTGGCGTTGAAAGTTTCTACACGCCCGGCAACATGGAATGGCCGCACCTGATCGATAACGCTCTGCGTGCGCATTCGCTGTACACAATTGATGTGAACTACGTCGTCAAAGAAGGCCAGATCGTCATCGTCGACGAGTTCACCGGTCGTTTGATGGAAGGTCGCCAGTGGTCCGATGGCTTGCATCAAGCCGTTGAGTCAAAGGAAGGCGTGAAAATCAAGGAAGAGACTCAGACGCTGGCCACGATCACGCTGCAGAACTACTTCAAACTCTACGACAAAATCTGCGGCATGACCGGTACCGCGATGACCGAGGCCGAAGAGTTCTACAAGATTTACGAACTTGATGTGGTCGCCATTCCGACGAACAGAACCATGTTGCGGATCGCTCATCCGGACATCATTTACAGTGGCGAGAAATACAAATGGCGTGCCATCGCCGAAGAGATTGAGAACTATCATCTTCACGATATGGTGTTCATGAACAATGGCGACGTCTACACCGGCAAGCTTGTTAGCGAAGGTGACGAAGTCGTCATCAAGGACAACATTGATGGCAAAGAATATCGACTGGCCAAAAACAAAGTCAGCAAGATCCAGCGACCCGGTCGTCCGATCCTTGTCGGTACAACGACGATCGAGAAAAGTGAGCTCATTTCTGAGCTGTTGACCAAGCGTGGAATCAAACACGAAGTCCTCAACGCCAAGAACCATAAACGCGAAGCCGACATCGTTGCTCAAGCCGGTCGCTTTGGAGCCGTCACGATCGCCACGAACATGGCCGGTCGTGGTACCGACATTGTGATGGGTGGTAACCCGGAGACGATGGCGTGGGCTCGCTTGCAGGATACGTACGAGACACGCCTTGATGTTCCGCAGGATGAATGGGATACGCTGACCGAAGAGATCAACGTTGAGCACAAGATGGCCGAGATGGGCGTCGAAGTGAAAGAGATGGGTGGCCTTCATGTGATCGGTACCGAGCGTCACGATGCCAGACGGATCGACCTTCAGCTTCGCGGTCGTTGTGGTCGTCAAGGTGATCCAGGAAGCAGTCGATTCTTCCTCAGTCTTGACGATGATTTGATGCGAATTTTCGCGGGCCCGTTCGTGAAACGTGTTCTCGAAATGGGTGGCTTCAAGGACGATGTTCCGATCGAAAGCAAGATGGTTTCGCGGCGTATCGACAGCGCTCAGAAGAAACGTGAAGAGTTTAACTTCGAGATTCGTAAAAGTCTGCTCGAGTACGACGAAGTGATGGATGAGCAGCGGAAACGTATTTACAGTTTCCGGCAAAGGATTCTTGACGGTGCCAGTTGCCGCGAGATCGTGCAGGACATGATCAAGGACCAGATCGAATCAAATCTGGCAACCTGCCTGGACGATTCGTTCGGGTATGAGTCTTTCGCGAGTTCCGCGGCGAATCAACTTTCGGTTGACGGCTTCGACCCGAAGATTTTCCGTAAACTGACTCCAGAAGAAGCAGAAAAAACAGCCATCGATGAAGCTCAGCGAATGGCCGAGACGCTGGTCGTGAGCCAAGTCGAAGATCACTTGCCGATCTCAGAGGACGAATCGGAGTGGAGCTGGGCGGCGCTTGAGCATTTTGGTAACAGCCGTTGGAATCTGAAAGTCAACGAGCACGAGCTTCGAAAAATTGGTCGTGATCGAGTGGATGAATTCCTGATCGACAAAGCTCGGCAGGCACTCGAGAAAGTAGAAGTCAGTCATGCCGAACAGATGTTGGATCATCGATACGGCGTTCGCACGGCAGCGGCTTGGTTGAAGGCGAAATTCGGCATCGAGATCGACCCTGATTCACTCGACGAAGTTTCGGCAGACGAAGTCACCGAACTGGCGACCGACAAAGCGATTGAAGTTTACGATCGTAAGGAAGCCGAATATCCAGTGATGGCCGGTTTCTATCAGTTCTCAACGGAGTCTTCCGGCGGAGCTCAACCGCGTTTGGATCGCGAACAGTTGATGGACTGGGCGAGCCATCGGTTCAAATCTGAAATGAAGGCGACTGATGTTCAAGACAAACAGCGACAGGAAATCGCGGATTTGTTGATCGACAAAAGTCTGAGTCATCAGCAGGAAGCTCAGACAACGATCGCGACGTTGCACGAGAAGTTGACGGAACTGTCTCAGAAAGGCGAACTGCCGCTGAAGGACGCAAACGGAGCCGCGGATTCTTTGGCGAGCTGGTTCAAGGAAACGCTTGACTACGAACTGGTTTTGGAAAAAGTTGACCGTCTCGAGAAAGAGCAACTCGAAGAGCGTCTCGAAGCGATCGTCGAAGATCACTACCACCCTGAGTTCCGCCGCATGGAGCGAATGGTGCTGCTGGAAGTCGTTGACTCGGCTTGGAAAGATCACTTGCTGGCGATGGACTACCTGCGAAGTGCCGTCCGCAACCGCGGAATGGCTCAGCTGGATCCGAAAGTCGAATACAAACGCGAAGGTATGCGGATGTTCGAAGGGTTGTGGAGCACGATTGGAGAACGTGTGACCGATCTTGTATTCCGCATGGAGAACATGAACGCTGATTTCGTCAGCCATACGCTTGCCGAGACGACAGCTCGCCCGACGGAACAGCGAGTCATCGAATCTCATGAGACTTACGAAAACGATACGACTCGTGAGAATCAGGATGCGGCTGATTCTGCCGGCAGCGAAAAGCGAAAAGCAGAAACGATTCGCAACCGGGACAACAAAGTCGGTCGTAACGATCCGTGTCCGTGTAACAGCGGCAAAAAGTACAAGAACTGCTGTATGCGAAAAGCTGGCTAGTGCAACGATACAGCTAAGATAGGGTTGGCGTTTAAGTAGCTCGTCTCTCCGAGACGATTTCACGTAGCTCGTCTCTCCGAGACGATTTTCCACGTCTCGGAGAGACGTGCTACTTTGACCGAACTGCGACAGACTCGCCTACGAAAAGGATTGACTTGAGCCTGCGATCAAACATCCGCACGATCATCTTCAACGCGATTTGGCTGTCGATCTTCGTTGTCAGTCTTCCGTGGTTGGCGTGGCGATTTTTTTCCAAAGGTAAAAATCGTCGTGGTTGGAAGCAGAAGCTTCTTGGCCACTGCCCGATCGCCGAACCGTCTTCTGAAAATCGCATCTGGCTGCATGCCGTTAGTGTGGGCGAAGTTCACTTGCTCGAAACGTTGATCGATCACTTGCGACAGAAGCACGGCGACGTCGAATTGTTCATTTCGACAACGACAGAAACGGGCTACGATCGTGCCGTTTCACTGTTCAGCAAACAGCACGAAGTATTCTTTTTCCCGTTCGATTTCAGTTGGGCGATTCGCAGCGTTATCCAACGACTCAAGCCTGACCTGCTGGTTTTGGCGGAACTTGAACTCTGGCCGAATCTGATTCATCTGGCGGCCGAAGCAAAAGTCCCGGTTGTGGTTGCCAACGGCCGGCTAAGCGAAAACAGTCATCGAAACTATCAACGGTTTGGAATCTTGACGCGTCCCATGTTTTCAAAACTACATCACGTTGGCGTTCAGGATCAAGTTTATGCCCGCCGGTTCGTGGATTTGGGATGTGACAAAGAAAAAGTCACCGTAACTGGAAACTTGAAATACGATTCGATTGAAACCAATCGCGACAACTCGAAAACGAGAATGTGTCGAACCGTCGCCGAGGATTTTGGTATCGATCGTGAAGGGCCTATTCTGGTCGCTGGGAGCACGCAGATCGAAGACGAAACAGCCGTCGTCGAAGCGTGGCTAAGCGTTCGTTCGTCGTTTCCAAACCTAAAGCTCATTATTATTCCTCGCCATCCGGATCGTATCGGCGAAATTGAATCGTTGCTTTCAAAGCACAGTTTGGAAGCGAATCGACGTTCCCAGCATGGATCTAAAGCGATCGAATCCGATATCCTGATTGTGGATGTGATTGGGGAGCTCTCTGGTTGGTGGGGGCTTGCTGACATCGCGTTCGTTGGCGGCAGCATGGGTTCGCGCGGCGGGCAAAACATGATCGAACCAGCAGCTTACGGATTGCCCGTTTGCTTCGGCCCCAACACTGCCAACTTCAAAACCACTGTCGATGGCCTATTGAGCGAAGACGCTGCGGTTGTTGTTCGAGACTCAAATGAGCTGGCTGAGTTCGTGTCTGGAGCGCTGGTTGATCAGGGAAATTCCATCGCAATCGGAAAACGGGCGCAAGAATTCGTTCTGAAGCATCGCGGCGCCGCTGATCGAACGGTCGCGATTCTTGATGAAATTTTGCTGCGTGTAGACGATTGGCGTCTCGATCGTGCGGCTTGAAGTTGCCAGCTTGGCGGTCTCGCGAAAATGCGATTGAGGTTATAATCGGTGCATCCTCGTTTCTCTCGGGCACAAGCAACGCATGCGAATCGGTTACCACACCAACGGAATGGCCCAGCACGGATTGTTCGATGGCTTAAAACTGCTTGCGGAATCTGGCTACAGGAGCGTCGCGATCAATGTCGATCACGGTTGGCTTTCGCCAAATGATCATGACGTAAAATCGAACGTTCAAAATGTAAAATCGCTGCTGAAGAATCATGGCATGCACTGTGTCGTTGAAGCGACAGCCAACTTTTTGCTTGATTCTGCGTTTGCCAATTTTCCGACGCTGATGGAACATGATCCGAGCTTGGTGGAAAGTCGCATGCGTTACCTCAAGTACTGTGTTGATGTGGCGGCGGAGCTGGGCGCTGATTGCATGTCGATGCGGTCGGGCGTGAAACCAGCCGGGCTGACTTTCGAACAGGCGATGAGCCGATTGGTCGAAGGCACCGAAGAACTTTTGCTCTATGCTGCAGAACGCGATGTCGTCGTGAGTATCGAACCAGAGCCGGGAACGCTGATTGATACGCTCGGCCGGTTTGATCGACTGTTGCACTTGTTCGATTCGCCTCGACTTATGTTGACGCTCGACATCAGCCACGTATTTTGCAATGACGAGTTGCCTTTGGCGGCTCAATTGGATCGTTGGAAAACGAAGATTGCAAACATGCATATTTCCGACATTCGAGTTGGAGTGCATCGACATCTACCGTTTCAGGAAGGTCAAATTGGATTTCCATTGGTGTTCGATGCAATCGCAGCCGTCGAGTACGAGGGAGGGATCCATGTTGATCTGCCGGATCATGGCTCCAACGCTGCGACAATGATTCAGAGCAGTTTCCGTTTTTTAAATCCACTGATTGAACAGGCAAAGGCAAAACACCTTGAGCAGTAAACGACTTGTATTCTTGACCATTCCCGGATTGCGTCGCAAAGATCTGCAACGCATGCCGAACTTGCAGAAACTTTCCGGCAGCGTCAGCACGATTGAGCACGCGTTCCCTTGCGTTACTTGGCCCAGCCAAGCGAATTTGCTGACCGGCAAGTCGGCAACAGAGCATGGAGTTGTTGCAAATGGTTTCTACTGGCGCGAAGAGCGCAAAGTGGAGATGTGGACCGCTTGGAACGAGGTGATCCAACAGCCGCAGATTTGGGATTTGCTGAAAGACAAAGGTCTTACTTCGGCCGCCTGGTTCCCGATGCTCAGCAAAGGTTGTGGCGCCGACTATGTTTGCATGCCCGCGCCGATCCACAAGCCGGACGGCAGTGAGGATCTCTGGTGCTACACAAAACCCCAAGAATTCTACGGCGAGCTGCTGGAAAAGTACGATCATTTTCCGCTGAAGCATTTTTGGGGACCACTGGCGAACATCAAATCCAGTCAGTGGATTGCTGATTCAGCCATCGAGTGCGCGAAGAAGTTTCAGCCAGATTTTTTCTACGTTTACTTGCCGCATTTGGACTACGCGGCGCAAAAGTTTGGCCCGGATAGCGAGCAGGCCGATCAAGCAGTCATCGATTTGGATGCGCTGATTGGTGAATTCGTGCAACGAATGAATGAGGCACTCGATCGTCCTGCATGGATGGTGCACAGCGAGTACGTGATCACGGAAGTCGATCATGTCAGCTATCCGAATCGGGTGTTGCGGGATGCTGGGTTGCTGGCCGTATGCGAATCCGAATCTGACCAAGGTAAAGAGCAGTTGGATTTTGAGAACAGTGCTGCGTGGGCGTTGGTCGATCACCAGTTCTCGCATGTGTTCGTGAAGGAGAATGATCCGATCATCGCTGCTGAGGTCGCCAACCTTTTTGCAGATGTCGACGGCATCGATCAAGTCCTCACTGGAGCGGATCGCGGCGCGCTCGATCACGAACGAAGTGGTGATGTTGTTTTGGTTTCCGCACCGAACAGCTGGCAGGCCTACTATTGGTGGCAGGACGATTCGCTCTCTCCATCATTTGCGACGACGGTCGATATCCATCGTAAGCCTGGCTACGATCCGGTCGAGTTGTGCTTTGATATGGCGACGATGAGCGTGCCACTCGACGCGACGTTAATTAAGGGTTCACACGGCGTGCCTCAAGAACCGGGCACCGATGAAGGCGTGTTGGTTTGCTCGGATGCGTCTCTGGTTAGTGCTGAGCGGTTGAGCGAAGCTCAAGTGTTCGAAAGCGTGATGCGATTCTTTTCTGGGTAGGTTTTCAATCTGGCAGATGAGTCTCAATACAAGCCCGAAGCGCAAGCGAGTGGTCGCTCGTGCAGAAATGTGTTCATGCCGGGCGACCACTCGCTTGCGCTTTTTGATGTTGCGCATTTAAGTTGGAGTTTCCTGTTTTACTTAACAAAACAAGTGAAAATTGAAAATACGAAGCGTTGCAATACAAGCCCGACGCGCAAGCGAGGGATCGGGAAATCCTCGGAAATATTCACTCGCTTGCGCGTCGGGCTTGTATTTGCGCAACATCAAAACTTGCGATTCGGGCTTGTATTGAAAATGCCCAGGCACCTACCAAATCACCGTCCCGCCTTTGGGCGAAATCAAGTCATCAAGTTCGTAAAATATGTCTTCGCTGATGTCGTTTTGGCTGATGTTCAAGTATTTCAGATTCTTCAGCTTCATCAACGACTCAGCGCCTTCATCGGTGAGGCGTTCTTTGTTCGATCCGCAATGCAACCACGTCAGCTGCGGCATGTCTTCAAGCATCTTTAGGCTTTTGTCCGTCACGGCAGTCTTGTCGATGTTCAGCCAAGTAACTGAATCCAACTTCGAAACACTCTCAACGACGTCATCGCCAATCTTGGTGCTCCAGAAGTTGACCTTTTGCAGACTATCCATGCGAGCAAAAAAAGGAGCCGCTGCATCGGTGACGCCAGGCGAGTTCGTTTCGCTCATGTCGAGGCTGCGAAGTTTCGGCAAGTAAGAAAGTGCTTCGATTCCGGCATCGGAAATGTTTGTGTTGCGAAGCACCAACACCTCGAGGCTTGGGATCTTAGCGAGCGATCTCATACCTTCGTCGCCAACCGCGGTGCCGAAAAGGTAAATCTCTTTCAGGTTCTCGAGGCCCTGAAGTTTCTTCATCCCTTCGTCGGTGACGGTTGTGTAGTTGAGTCCCAGAACTTTCAGGTTTTTCATCTTCGCGACGGAGTCCAGCGTTCGATCGCTGATTTGGCCGCCCCAGATTTTCAAGTAGGAAAGATTTGGTAGAGCAGCAATGTCCTCGATGGCCGAGTCAGCAATTTGATTGTCGGTCAGGTCGAGTGCTCGAAGCGTCTTTAGATTCTTGAGTTCGCTAATGTCAGAAGATTTGACTCGGGTTTGCGTGCACCGAATCTGCTCAAGCGCCGGATACTTCGCGAAGAGCTCGAACGCATCTGCCGGGAAACTCACGCGAGCCATCTGTAGGAACTTTAGCTTTGGAAGCTTGCCCATCGCGGTGATCGAGTCCGAAGTCAAATTCGCGCCCGGAAGATCGAGTCGCTCCAGACTTGGGATCTCCGAGAGGATTCCAAATGACTTCGCATCCAGCGTCGAGCCATTGAATGACAATCGTTTCAAACTTGGGCAGTCAACCAACGTTTTCAGCAAATCGTTGTCGTTGGGGATGTCGGCAAGGTCGACCTCTGAGATGGTGCTGTCAGATTTCGAAAGCACGACGTAGCCGCCTTTATCTTCAACGGTTTTGGCGATTGCAGTTCTGGCTTCTTCAGAGAGTGCCGGCCGTGTCGGTGGCCCCAGATTCGCCTTTGAAGCAGAGCGACTTTCTGTCAATTCAGGATCGAGCTCACCGCGAAGTATTCGATCTCGCTGTTCCTTTTGTTGAATCAAATCGTCGTAGTTGGTTTTTTCGCAGCCCGCCAAAACACACAACAGCAGTGCCAAAATCGTTGAAAATGCACGCATACTCAATTTAGTACTCTCCGGAAAACCAATTCACAACATTGCCAGTCCAATACAGTAGCACGCAGTGGGCTGAATTGAAGGCATTCGAACTACGGCCCGCAGAATTGGCAAATTTTAACTCATCGGCATTGTTTCGCTGATCTGAATATCAGGAATACGTGAGCGGGTTATGCGGCCTGTACCAATTATGACCGAAAATTTGAATATTCCGATATTTCGAAGGAGTGGTCCGATCATGCGTCGAATGAAACTAACCAGTTGCCAATTGTTGATCGTTGGAGCCATTGCGTGCGTTTCGATGCCGCTGTTTGCCAATCACGAAGACGACCTGTTGGACCCTTCTTTGGATCAACCGTTGCCGCAATATGAGCGAACCGGAGGATCCGGTTTTAAGGAAGCTCCCACGGCAACGAAGCAGCCAACAGTTCCGATCCTAACCAAAGAATCGAACTCCGGCACCGCTCAGCCAGTGCCGCCAAGGGATTCAAATACGGGTTCTGAGTTGGCGGTCAATCCGCTGGGCGCACTGCTAGGGCAGGAACCTCGCCGACAGGTCCAGCCAGTTGAAACGCCGGGCTCATTGTTGCCAGAGCTTCCAAAAGCGAAAGCGCCAGTCCGTTCGCAACCTTCTGCGAACATCAGTGTCGATCCAAATCGAATCGAGAATCTGCCGATGAAAACGCCGATGAAAGCGCCGACGCAAAAAGTGGCTCCGCCGAAGAAAAAAGCGACCGCCAAGTCAGCGCCTGCAAAGAAGAAAAAGGACGCTGTTCAGAAACCAGTCCTCAATTTCGACATCTATCGCAACGCATCTCAGTATCCGATCGATCCTCGAAAGGCAAATAATCCTTGCACACAAGGAGCCGATTGTGGATGCGGTTGCCGACACAGCAAACGGTATGGGGTCAACGGTCGTCCCTATCAACCGCGCGAACCGGGCGGCTATACTTGCGGTGCAAAATGCCCCAACAAACGTCCACAGTTTTCGGTTTACTGGCCACGGCCGCTGTCAGCAAAGTTGGATGAACGCAATCCCGATCGTGCAGCAGCTCGCTACTCGGGTTGTCAGGAAAAGAAATTGGTCGATGTGTTTGATCGCCTGACAAACTTTCGACTGATCGATTATCAGCGAACAGATAATGGATATTGTGGACCCGAATCTGATCCCTACGGTTGCCTTGGTGAGAGCAAGCACTTTGGCGGCGTGCAGCAGATTCCTGCATCGATGGAAACGTATGGGACTGGATATTAGGCGGAGTGTTGCGAAGCAGCCAATCACAACCCGAAGCGTTAGCGAGGTGCAGCTGATCACTCGCTTGCGCTTCGGGCTTGTATTGCACTGGCTACTTCTTCACCAGCTCCAGAAGCCGATCGTGAAACGGACCATTGCTGGCAATGGCATTCCCGGTATCGATTTTTGCGTCTCCGTGGAAGTCAGTGAACGTTCCGCCGGCTTCCTCAACGATCGGCATCACCGCTGCCGCGTCCCAAATGTTCAGTTCGGCATCCACCATCACGTCGATGCGTCCTGTCGCCAGCAACAAGTATCCGTAGACGTCTCCCCACGTGCGGCAAAAGTAAACTTCGTTCGCTAAGCGATCCCAAGTTTCGGACAGCCCCATTCTGTCGAACGTTTCGACTTGCGAAGTCGCCAAAACGGCGTCAGAGATCGAAGTGTTTTTCGAGACCGAAGCTCGAACCGGTGCGGCGTCGCCTCGAAAATGCCAAGCACCCTGCCCTTTCATGGCATGGAGACCTTCGTCGAGCCCAGGAATGTAGACGGAGCCAATCAGGCATTCGCGTTGATCTGAGTCGGCAACTTTTCGGTCGACCGCGACCATGGTCCCGTAGAGCGGAACGCCGGAGATGAAAGATTTCGTACCGTCGATCGGGTCGAGAATCCATCGCCAATCAGAACTGCCTGCGGTAACACCGAACTCTTCCCCAACGATCGTGTCATTCGGAAAGTGTTGGGCAATCTGCTCCCGAAGATGGGTTTCGGATTCGCGATCGGCAACCGTTAGCGGCGAACGATCGGATTTCTTTTCGACTTCAAAGCGGTCGGTCTGAAACCAGTTTAACGTCATCTTTCCAGCGGACTTTGCGATTCGCTGTGCAAGTTCGTATCGCTCTGTTTGTTCACGCGGCAATGGTTCGGAGCTCAAGGTTTTGTCGTGGGCGAAGGTTCGTTGGCTTGGTCGTTCACTTCCTGTTTGTATAGCACAACCGAGTGAATGAAAAGCATTGCAGCACCGGTAACCAGCACGGCGTCGGCGATATTGAAGTTTGGCCAAGGGTCAAAAAACGGGACGCCTTCGAGTCGAAAGAGAATCCAATCTCGAACATTGTCGCGAATATGTTCCGGGTATTCCGGTTTGGCTCCCCATTCAATTCGGTCGTAGAGATTGCCGAGGATTCCTCCCGACACCAACCCTAATGCGAACGTCAGCCATCGATCGTGGGCAGCTCGATAAACGAACAGCCAGACGATGATTCCGGTCAGTGCGACCAGAGAAAACATCGCGAAGTAAAAACTGAACCCGGCACCCATGCCAAAAAGGGCTCCGGGGTTGGTCGAAGGTTGAACGCCGAATACGCCTTCGATCCACCAAAATGCAACATCCTGACCGTAACCTTGCTTCGTTAACTCAGGGTCAAAATAGTTGTTGAAGACCCAGGCTTTGGTGACTAGGTCCGCAACAAGGCCCGTGATCAGCAGGCCAAAAAAAAGGACGAATCGGCTTACTGGTAGCCGTTCGTCCATTAATGTAATGTCTGATTCAGATGGATTCGAAGCGATGTTAGTAGTTGTCGTCTTCGAGTTCACTGGCACACTTCACGCAATGCGGTGTATAGGGGATCGCTTTTAGCCGAGTCTTTGGAATCTTGGACTGGCATTCAAGGCAGACACCATAAATGCCTTCTTCAACCCGTTCAAGAGCACCTTCGACAGCGGTAAGCGTTTCACCTTCGCTGTTCATCAACAGGATTGTGTTGTCCTGCTCGAACGTATCGCTGCCCATATCAGCCATGTGGCTTGGAACCGAAGATGAACCCGCTCCGCCAGAACTTGATGCAGAAAGTGCTGAATTGGCCAACGTACTCACGTCGCCTCGCAACCGAGCACGAAGCGCCAAAAGCAACTCCTTAAAGGGCTTAACCTCTGCCTTCTTCATTTTTGCCATCTCTCTATTCCTTTCGCATTCTGATCGGCCTGAGCTCTTGCAAACCAAATCTCGAACTCAGATTAACACGGCTCGTGCCAACTAGTTTCGTTCATTCGATATGGTTATTGCCAAATGAGCCTCAGAACGTCGTATTTTTCTAAGGGAAAACGCACCGCCAGAAACTTCCACTGCCTCTTTTTTGGGGAAGAATCCAATCCGTTTCGAGCATTATCCTATCGCTGTTCTACGGGTAGACGGCACGTTTGGTTTCGTAATTCCCCCGAATTCACATGTTTGATTCGTTTTGAGCCGGTTAGGTTCACTTGAACGCGCATTTTGACCGGTTTTCGAATTCTCTTTTCATTTTAAGGCTGGATTAACAACCTTTATCTGGATCTTCCTTGGTCGCAGGACTTTGACAAGTTGTCCGCTTTAGATTTGTTGGACGACTGGGTGACGATTGCCAGCGAATGAGTCATAACTTAGCCGCATAGCGTCATTACCAAAAATTGAGTGGAAGTTTCGAACGATGAGCTTGAAGATTTCTATAAGCGGTGCAGCCGGACGGATGGGGCTGCGACTAATCGCCTGTGCATCCGAAGATGAAAGTCTCGAACTTGTCGATGCGATCGATCGAGCCGACCATCCGGACATTGGGTCCGATGCGGGAATGTTGGCAGGCTCCGGCATTTCTGGTGTCAATGTTGGGGCTGAGTACTGCGGTCAATCCGAAGCGGTGATCGATTTTTCGACGCCCACTGGAGCGACTTTGGCGATCGAATATTGCGTCGCCAATAAGTGCCCGCTGGTGATGGCGACGACGGGTTTAGAAGAAGCTGAAATCGCGGCACTGAAATCTGCTGCTGAGTCGATTCCCGTTGTGTGGGCTCCCAGCATGAGTCTTGCGGTGAACTTGATGATGAAAGTCACCGAGTTCGTTGGCAAAGCATTGAAGGATCTCGATAGCGGCGTCGACGTTGAAATTCTTGAACGGCATCACCGATTCAAAGTCGACTCACCCAGTGGTACAGCGCTTAAGTTTGGCCAAATTGTTGGCGATGCGATGGGGTTAACGAATCAACAGCACGGCCGCGAAGGCGTCGTTGGTCAGCGGACACGAAACGAAATCGGCTACCACGCGGTCCGAGCTGGCGATGATCCGGGCCAGCACACAATTCTGTTCGGCATGCTTGGCGAGAAAATTGAGCTCCATGTGGCGGCGTCGAATCGCGATTGCTACGCCTTGGGCGCATTGGCTGCTGCCAAGTTCGCGGCCAAGCAGAAACCGGGACTCTACAACATGTTCGACGTGTTGGGACTCTCCGATGGCTAAGTGTGACGAGGGTTATCTCTGCAGCGTGTGTGGCGAGGACGTTGCGAACATCACCGATAGCGATTTGTATTTGCGATACGTGATTGGGCTGCTGGATCCGGAATTGTTGCACGCCACGCCCGAGCGTCACATTCGATGCAATCCACTGTTGGCGCAGTTCATCGTCGATGACGCGTTCGAACCTGTCACGGTCGATGACGAATTTTCAAAAAATCACCTCGATTCAGTCTACGTGTCCGAGCGAGAATCACTGGTCACGCGAGGCTGGAGACGATTAGCCGAGATCAAGTCGCTCGGAGAGGTTTCCGTTTTGCAAATTCCACTGCCGGAGGTTGTTGAAGCAATGGACCGCCATGATTTCTAAGTTGCGTTTTTGAGTAGGTGGGACGCGATCAAATTCGAAAGCCACATTTTGCATTCCAGCAATGAGAACGTTTTCGACCCACCTAATGGATAACATCAACAGACGCAATCACATTGTGTACGTCTATGTGTTTCTGCAATTGTTTTTTCAATGCGATAAATGAATCGCTTCCACCCGGACGATTGATCAGAACCAGTGTGGCGCGGAGATTGTCAGCGGGCATTGCTTCTACTTTCATTTCAACCAACTGGAAGCTTCGTCTTCGGACGGACGCCATGATGCGCTCCATTTCCTGAAGGTTGTTGGTGAATTCCACGACGATGGAGCCTGTTTCGTATTGCATTTTTGCCTTTCACGTTTGGGGTTAAACGAAAAAAGCCGCACCAGATTAATGGTGCGGCTTTGAAATTTTTGATTTCAAATGATTCTAGGTGCACACCATTTCTGGAATAATCGGGAGCACAATAATGCGAGTAATCAAAGCAACCAAAACAGAACCGGGCAGCTGCAAAGCTGGTCGGGCTTCATGGGTTCGGTTGGAAGCTTGATAAGTCATAGCGAGAATCGTAGTCGGTGCATGTCAGAAGGTCAATCTGGCTCTCGGCAGAAATCGCGAGGATGTGATGCTATTCGACTTTCACGTCGTACATAAAGTACGGCATTCGCTTCATGCCCAGATTTTCGTAGGCCTTTTGAGCTTTTTCGTTTTCAGTTTCGACGTAGAGCCGGACGTACATCACGTTCTTTTCTTTCGCCAGTTCCATCACCTTGTGGTACATCTGGCTGAAAAGTCCGTTGCCTCGATTTTCCGGTGTCACGAACACTGATTGGATGTACCACATGTTGCCGTTCCGCCAGTCGGACCACTCGTAGGTGATCATCAGGCTGCCAACGACTTCATGGTCGACATCGGCCACGATGTAGAAGCCCTTTTGTGGTTCTTCAAAAACGGATTGGACCGCCGCCAGAACGTTGGTGGGGTCGAGTGTTTTGTTTTCGGTCTCCATCGCCATCGCGACCTAGAAATCGGCAATCGATTGAGCATCTTCTGCGGTTGCGAAGCGGATTGGATCGTACATCGTTGAATCTTTTGGTTACTCAGGAAATTGATGAACACCATCGTCGCCAAGCGGCAGTTCTTTGACCCAGTCAACCGTTTTCGGATCAAGCGCCGCGTAGAGATGCGGAAAGAGTGCTCCTCCGCGCGACGGTTCCCACTTCAAGGACTCGCCAAGCGTCTCCGGGTTCACCGCGACCAGCAATAAATCCGTTTCGCCAGCGAAGTGCTTGGCAGCCGTTTCGGCGGCTTGCTGAGCGGTTGAGAAATGAATGTAGCCATCCTGTAAGTCGATGGCAGCGCCAGTGAATGTTCCAGCGGCTTCCGCAGCAGCCCACTGTTCGCGGTGGATTATTTTGAAGATGTGCATCGCCAAATCGTAGCGATGGTTTACCACGATTGGTATGGGGCCGATGCACCATAAGTTCTGTTGCTGCGGGCAAGTGCTGGTTCCGCTACAATACGCGCTTCATTCGCTGCGATTGATTGCATTGTCTACACCAGAAGAAAAAGCTCGACAGAACATCGACCAACAGCTCAAAAGCTGCGGTTGGAAAGTTCAAGATATAGCCGACATGAACATCATGGCTGGCCCGGGCGTCGCCGTGCGCGAATTTCCGCTGACGACAGGCGAAGCCACCGACGCCCAGTTGGACGAAATCGAAGCCAAGCAAGTCCGCGCCGCCTTGCTCCCGTTTCTGTGGCCCCAGCTATGCGAAATCCTGCTGCGTCCCGAGCGCTCCGCGAATCCGGGCGTCGAACCGGCCTCCGAGCTGCTCGCCCGCGAGCGCCGCGAGCGCCGCCAGCGCTGGGAGCAACAACTTGCCACCTACGAATCCAAAGGCAAGAAACCACCCAAAACCTGGCAAAGCAAATACAAAGAACCCGCCGCCCCCGACACCACCAACCCCCTCGAGCTCCCCAACGGCTGGTGCTGGACGACAATTGACGCGGTAGGAGAAGTCGTCGGCGGAATCACCAAAGGCCAGAAACGGAAGACGGAAGAAGAACTCGTCGAAGTCCCCTACCTCCGCGTAGCCAATGTTCAGCGTGGCTACCTCGACTTATCAAAAATCAAAACCATCCAATCACGAGCTTCCGAATTAGAACGCTATAGGCTTCAACCGGGCGACATCCTCTTCAACGAGGGCGGCGACCGCGACAAACTTGGACGAGGCTGGGTTTGGGAAGGACAAATCGAGGACTGCATCCACCAAAACCACGTCTTTCGCGTCCGTTTCGTGCTTCCTGAAATGAATTCAGAGTTCCTTTCCCATCATGGAAACACTTTCGGTCGACTATGGTTTCTTCGGACAGGTATGCAGAGCGTGAACCTTGCGTCGATTAACATGACCGTTCTTCGCAAGTTCCCCGTGCCATTGGCGCCATTAAGCGAGCAATCGGCAATCATTGACTTTACTAGAGAGAAGCTTTCAAACATCAACCGAATACTCGAATTGATTGAGAAGAACCTATCGCGAAGCGACAGACTTCGACAGACCATTCTGAAGAGTGCTTTCGAGGGCTCTCTCCTAAATCACACAGCCGTTCAAACAGAGAAGGAACTAAATGCCTGCTCAACATGAAAAAACAATCGAAGTCAGATGCCCCTTGCACGGCTTTGTGATGATTCGCGATTGGGAACGCGAAATCATCAACCATCCGGCTTACCAAAGACTGCGCAGAATCCGCCAACTGGCTTGGACCGATCAGGTTTACCCGGGTGCGATGCATACTCGCTTTGAGCATTCTCTAGGCGTCATGCATGTTGCCAGCAGAATGTTCGATTCCATCACGCAGAACTCCCGGGAACTGCTTCGTGACGAACTTAAGTTTAATGACGGAGCATTGGAACGAGACAAAATGCTGGTCCGATTGACGGCGCTACTGCACGATGTCGGTCACTCACCATTTTCCCATGCTTCCGAAGAAATTTTTCCAGTCGTAGGCGGTGTCCAACTGGAACACGAAGACTATTCGGCAGAAATAATTCGGCGCGAACTGAAAGACGTAATCAATAGTCACCCCGACAGCTCCAACTATTCCATCACGGCTGACCACATCGCTGCGATGCTTGATGGTGATTCCTCAGAGGTAAACCGCTCGCTAATTTGGCGGGACTTGGTTTCAGGACAACTGGATGCTGATCGGATTGATTACCTGTTGCGAGATTCACTACATGCGGGAGTGGATTATGGAAAGTTTGACTGGCGGCGGTTGATTCGCTGCCTTGTGTTTGTTCAAACCGGTGAGGGCCAAGCACACAGAATTGGTTTGACCGAAGGCGGGCTTCATGCGGCCGAGGGCTTGGTGCTGGCCCGATATTTCATGTTCACACAAGTTTACTTCCATAAAACCCGACGAGCCTACGACACCCATTTA
>CALLUY010000138.1 GCA_938010615.1 uncultured Pirellulaceae bacterium
ACGCGCCGCCGAGTACGTTGCTTGTGTTTCCGGAAAACGTTGAATTGGTCGCTGTGAATCTGCCAGAAGCGTGGACTGCTCCACCTGAGTTGGCAATATTGTTGGCTATGATGACGTTGTCAACAAAGATCGACGTCCCCGAATCCCCAAGGATTCCACCGCCTTCACCACTGCCATCACCAAAGGGGGCGACACCACCGGTAATCGTTAGATTGCGAAACGTTGCTGTGCCGAAGAAACTGACCTGAAAGACGCGATCATTCAATCCGCTGGCATCAATGACAGTGCTGCCATCATCGGCACCGACGAACTCGACTTCGAAGAAGATATCGAGATCACCAAGGTTGCCACTTCCGCTTAATGAGAGCAGATGGGTTCCCGATCCCAGTCTAATCGTGTTCACGCCGGAGGGCGTTCCATTGGCCGCGATTACTGCTTCGCGAAGTGAGATCCCATCACCACCATCGTTCGCAATCAGACTGTTGATGTCCGTCGTATCGCCATTGATTACGTCATCAAGCGTTGTGACCGAAACGGTTGCAAACGTGCCAAGGTATTGAGCTTGAACTTCGGAGCTGAATATGACGCCAGACTCTATTGCGCCAACGGTGTACTCAAAATTCCAATCGCCGCCGAGTGACTCGTGACCGGTTAAGTCATCGCTGGCCGCGACATCGGCGCCGGTAAGCTCACCAATCTGATCGACGAGCCAGCGTCCTTCCTGATTGCCAGCTACCTCGCATCCATAAATGACAATGTCTGCGTCCAAGCCAAGGCCAGGAGCCCAACCTGAAAGTTCATCTTCGTACTGAGACATCGTCTCTGACGTCAATTCTGCGGATCCAAGCTGAATCAGATCTTCGTCGCCATGCCCCACAATATGGACTGACTCATAGAGTCGAGAACCATTCAGATATTGCGAGATGAGTTCGATTCCGTTTTCGTCACGACCGACTGTTACAACTTCAAAGTCCGTTGCGGCATCACGACTCATGCTAATGTCGTGCACGAGCGTTTCGAAACCTTCAATTCGCTCATCGATCACAATTAGTTGGCGGGAGACGATATCGATGGGGGCAAAATCGTCATTGAGGGCGGTGGCATCAACAACCACACAGTCCTCGGACTCGTCGATCGAAATCGATGGATGGTCCACTTCTGCTTCGAAACAAAGTTGAGCCAATTCATCAAGTTGTAATTCAGCTTGTGCCTCAAGTGATTCGCCAGTAACTGCAAACAAAGGAGATGCGTCGTAAAGAACTCGTGCTTCGAGCGATTGAAGCTCCAAGTTGGGCGCAGCAGATTTGTCTGAACTGAATTTCTCGACGAATTTCTGAAGCGTTGAAGCTAACGAAAACGGCGAGTTTGTTGACGGGATTGTCGATCCAGACTGGTTGGATTGTTTTTCAGTCATTCTCTGCAATGAACGGAATGCTAGCTGGCGGGTTACATATTGTGGATCGGGTCGTGTTTGGCAATCCGGTAGTAATCTTTCAGAACGTCGGTGTTAACGATTACTCGAACCGTCCGAACTCTACCTCGATTTCCGGCATTTCGTCGGCGTTCCTTGGAACCAAATAAATTCCAAAGACACATGCTCTCATCGCTGCCTGCAAAACTAAGTGATTCGACACAACCGGTACAACAGGCTTTGATTCCAAGCGTGCTAGTCAGCCGTTTCGAGCATCCGGAAACGTCCCGTGATCCTTGAGTTCGCTTGAGGCAATTATTTGCTCGGTCGCAAGGCAAATGAGTGAATTCTGCCGGCGATTGGCAGTTAAGGGTGCGTTCACTTAATTTGTAGTTCGAGGCGTCCGCAGAAAGCGACCGCTCAATCTTCGAGTTTGACGCACAAGGACGGTGCGGTCTTTAGTGCCGCGAGAACGAATTGACACGGCTTGGAAAAGGCGGCATTTGGCGGCATTTGGCGTAATTTGAGTACGAGGTTACGAATCGAGACCAGTTTCATCATTCCCCAAGCCACAAGACTTAGTTCTTCCGGCACTAGCAACCAAGAAATTGGGCATGCAATGCCAAACGTTGCGTTCGAAATGCCTTGTTTTTCGGCTAGTTCCGAGGAATATGGTCGTTTTATTCGAGTTCGGTTCCGTTTCGAGAATTTTCGAAGTGCAAACTTGCTTTTGTTTAATGTTTTACAAAACTTTTTGTCTGGACACTTATTGCATTTTGGGGCGAACGTCTCAGATCGCGACAAAAAGCGATCCGATTACACCTAATAATCGAGATTTATGCTCTACTCGCTTTGGCCTGCTTTTTGCACTCATCTTTTTTCGGACGAACAGACGAATTTGCGCCGAATTGTCCGCCTTTCTCCTAGCGGAAAGACGAGACTTTGGTTAGACTACATGAGCGATATTGGTTTATCGCGATTCTCAGTTATTTTTTTATCTTTGGAGTGATTTATGAAACTTTCACTGAAACGGGGTGGTTTCACCCTTGTGGAGCTTCTGGTTGTGATTGCGATCATCGGCATCCTTATCGGAATGCTTCTGCCTGCTGTCCAGCAAGTTCGCGAAGCGGCCCGCCGTACACAATGCATGAACAATCTGCGCCAAGTTGCACTGGCGTCGTTGAACTACGAAAGTGCATTCATGAACTTCCCACCGGGGCAGCTCAACGAATCAATCGCTGGGACTCAGACCCAGTTGAACGGCACCGATGGCAACATGCAGCGGATGGGCGTTTTGGTTCACATCCTGTCTCAAATCGAGCAGGGCAATCTCGAGCCAAGCATTCTGCCAAATCGTAGTGCAAGAAGTTACGACTTCGAAGGCACTGGACCTTGGTGGAACTACGGTGACGCAGATGACGTTACATGGTTTGCATCTCACAACAGGTTGCCTGCATTCATTTGTCCTTCGGACAATGCATCGAACACACCTGCTGCGATGATTTTGGTATACCCTCGAAACAACACTGTCGGTGGTAGTTTCTTCGGAGGACCTTTTGGCGCGGAACTTGGTCGTACGAACTACGTTGGTGTTGGCGGCGGCTTGGGCCCTCGTGATGCTGATGGTGTTGGCGACACAGCTTCTACTTGGAGTGAGTGGGAAGGCGTTTACACAAACCGAAGCCAGACAACGTTTGGCAACATGACAGACGGTTCTAGCAACACGGTTATGTTCGGCGAAGTGGCAACGTTCACTGATCCGTTCTTCGAGAGCTTCGGTGGTTCTGCTGATTGTCAGTATGGTTGGATGGGCGAGTGCATCATTCCAATGGCATGGTGGGGCAACAATGATCCATGGGGCAACGGTGCTGATGGATACTTCCAGTTCAAGAGTAATCACCCTGGAACAATCAACTTTGCTCGTGGCGACGGTTCGGTACAAGCAATCAGCAAGGATGCAGATCGCAACAGCGTTATGCTTCCATTGTCTGGGATGAAAGACGGACGAATTAACGAGGATTTTTAAGATGCGTATTTTGGGACTGTGCTTTGCCACTCTTCTGTTCAGCGTTTCGCTGATCGGATGCTCTAGCGAAGAGACCGAGAAGGCTGAAAAGGCTACGATTGAAGAAGGCGAGGAGATGTCATCTACGATGGCGTCACCAAAGGCGCCGGATCCACCACCGCCTCGTTAACATTTTACCGATTAATCGGAACTCTAGACCCGTGGTCATTTTAATGGCCACGGGCCTTTTTTTTATCTCCCTGAAAACAAACGTCATTTTGCATACTTCGCTTTCCACTAAATGGTAGCAATCAAAGCGAATTCACATTGTGAATATTCGTAAGTAACCACTCCGATCGAATCCAGATCCTCGAAGCTCACAAGAGCCCTGAATGGAAAACACCGAAACCCCGCATCCAATTTCATCTGATCACCGGCCGAATGTTGCGTCGTCCGCCGACGAGAAAACTTCGATAGTAAGTCCTGATGGATCATTTGATTCGCTTTCCGCTCAAATTGGGTTCCAACATTTCGACGCGCGAAACGTTGCTGTCGAGAGAATTGCAGGGCTCATTTTCACCGGTGTCGTTGTGGTCGGCGCGATCGTGGGCATCATCCTTCTCTTGATGGCCGTCGGCTTGGGCTGGATCTTTTATGGTCTACTCACTGCAGCGATCATCGTCATCGCAGTTTTACTTTGGTCCTCGATCGTTTGGCCCGGGATTGAACATCGGCACCGCAGTTGGCGTCTGACGGATGTTGGACTGGAGGTTCGTCATGGCGTCTGGTGGAAGCATATGCAGGCCATTCCGTGGGCTCGAGTTCAACATGCAGACGTCTCACAAGGTCCACTGCAACGCATGTATGGCGTTGGCACGCTGACCGTACATACCGCCGGAACTAGTAACTCCTCGGTCAATCTTGCAGGACTTTCGCACGAAGTCGCAATCGAATTGCGAGACGAGATCATCCGACAAAGGACGGTCGGCGATGTCGTTTGAACCCGACAAATCTGAAGACAATTCAGAAGAATTTCTCGACGAGGAAGTTCTACATATTCACGACCCTTATCTGATCGATGAATCAGACAACATCCCAATGGCCGAGTCCGTCGAACTCGAGACCAGTTTTCTTCACCCAAGTTCTTTAGTCTTCACAGTGATCGCTCAGCTTCGGCAGAACCTGATCCCGGCAGTGATCGCGTTGTTTGGAGCCGCCAAGGGTAACTACGTTTTCCTTGGAATCGCGGCTGCGATTTTTGTTTTGTCGATCGTCGCTGCAACCGTCCGATATTTGACGCTGCGGTACAGCATTCAAGATGGTGAACTCACGGTCCAATCCGGATTGTTTTTCCGTCGCCTAAGAAAAGTACCGACATCGCAAATTCAAAACATTGACTTAGTACAGAACATCTTGCATCGTCTTTTCCGAGTCGCCGAAGTTCGCGTTGAAACAGCGAGTGGAACAGAACCCGAAGCAACACTACGAGTTTTATCACTTTCACAAGTCGAAAATCTAAGAGCCAAAGTTCGTTCGGCATCTCAACGATCCATCAGCGATTCGAAAGCCACAGAGTCATCTGGCGTCGCGGCATCGGATCGCGAAGCGACCACAGCACAAGAGATACTTCGAATTCCCAGCTCCTGGTTATTGAAGGCAGGTCTGGCAAGCAATCGCGGCATGGTGTTGCTCGGTTTCATATTGGGCCTCTATTACCAAAACCTGCCGAACGACGGACGTGACTTCCGCAATGTCCGCGACCAACTTCGAGGCGTCTCCAGTTACCTTCCTGACTTCGGCCAAGGCTGGCAATTGTGGTTGGCGATTGCAGGGGCAACCATTGTGCTACTGGCTCTCGTTCGCTTGTTTGGGATCGGCTGGTTTATCCTCAGATTCTTTGGCTATCGTCTTTCCCAACAAGGCGACGACTTCAAAATCTCGTGCGGTCTATTCACCAAAGTCAGCGCAACGGTTCCAGTTCGACGGATTCAATTTGTCTCAATTCATCGTTCGATGATTATGCGCTGGTTTGGACTGGCATCAATTCGAATTGAAACCGCTGGTGGCGCCGGCAAGAACAATGAGAACGCAACAACGACTGTTTCCAAACGTTGGTTCGTCCCTGTCGTTCCGGAATCACAAATCTCCGAGTTGATGAGTACGATCCGTCCTGAGCTTAGTTGGAAGGAGCAAGATTTTGATTGGAAGCCTTTGGCTCCTAGAGCCGCATCGCGTTTTGTCCGCATCGGAATCATCGTTTCGATTTTCCTGATCATCGTTGGCGTTGCTGCATCGCGGCCGTGGGGCTGGGTTCCCGGTTTGGCATTGAGCCCACTGATCGTTTGGTATTGGCTCAAGCGCAGTCGCAGCACAAAGTATGCGCGGATTGGAAAAGGAGTCATCTTTCGAAGCGGCGTTTTCACTCGAAAGACCAGCATCACGTTTTTCGAGAAAATACAGGGAGCGAGCGTGTCCCAGTCTCCATTCGATCGGCGTTGGGGAATGGGCACTTTGTCGGTCGACACAGCAGCTGCAGGCCCGGCCAACCACACGATTTCGATTCGCTATTTGGACGCGTCCTTCGCCGCGCAGGAGTACCGCGAGATCGTGCGTCTTTCATCGCAACAGGCTTCTGCGGTATAGCTGCAGCGTTCCCGAACTGTCGCCAATCCGGCTTCGCTCAGCGAGCTTGACAAACGTCTCTGACACAGCGACATTCTTTGGTTGCAACCACCACTTCTGGAGACGCAAGAATGCTTGGACAATTCGCATTGCTGGCTCAAGACACCGAACTGCTGGGCCCGCTCGACTGGTCCATCGTGCTTATCTATTTCGCAATTTTGATCTTGATCGTATGGCTAACGTCGCGAAAACAGGATTCAACTGACGAATACTTTCTTGCAGGGCGAAACGTCGGTTGGTTCGTGATCGGGTGCTCGCTGTTCGCATCCAACGTCGGTTCCGAACACATCGTTGGCCTTGCCGGATCAGGAGCAACACAAGGCGCGGGAATGGCTCACTGGGAGTTGCACGCGTGGGTACTGATCATGCTGGGCTGGATCTTTGTCCCCTTCTATTACACTTCGGGCGTGTCCACGATGCCCGAGTTCCTCGAGAAGCGTTTCGGATCGACGACTCGCTGGATCCTGTCTGTCGTTTCACTTGCTGCTTACGTGTTGACCAAAGTATCCGTCAACGTGTACGCCGGAGCCATCGTTTTTGAAACACTGCTGCCTACCACGTTTGGTTCTCCTGCCGCCGCGTTTTGGGTGGGTGCACTCACAACGGTGATCCTCACCGGAATCTACACGATCTTCGGTGGCTTTCGAGCGGTTCTGTTCACTGACACGGCGCAAGCATTCATTTTGCTGATTGGATCGGCGCTGATCACATGGATCGGGCTCGGGAAGCTTGGCGGCTGGGGAGAACTTCAAGCCTTCGCACAAACGAACGTCGCTGACTATGCGCTCTGGCGTCCGATGAACGATCCTGATTTTCCGTGGTTGGGAATTTTGATGGCGTCGCCAATCGTCGGAATCTGGTATTGGTGCACCGACCAATACATCGTGCAACGAACGCTTGCTGCAAAGAATCTGACCACCGCGAGGCGAGGAACGATTTGGGGGGCTTTCTTGAAAGTCTGGCCAGTCATGATCTTCTTGGTGCCTGGCATGATCGCTGCAGCATTAAATGAAAAAGGAATCATCGAGCTTCCGTTGACTGACAGCGGTGGAATCAATGGAGACAAAGTATTCGCAACGATGGTGGCCGAGATGTTACCAATAGGTCTGCGAGGTTTGGTCATCGGAGGATTGTTGGCTGCCCTAATGAGTTCACTATCGTCGCTGTTCAATTCGTGCGCAACGCTGTTTACGATCGACATCTACCAAAAGCTTAAACCGAAATCGACTCAGGTTCAGCTTGTTCGCGTTGGGCGAATTGCAACTGCGGTCGTTGTCATTCTTGGTATTCTTTGGATCCCAATCTTGCGTAGCATGTCCGAGGACTCGGGACTCTATAAATATTTGCAGGACGTGCAAGGATACCTTGCGCCATCGATCACCGCAGTGTTTTTGCTGGGGCTGTTTTATCAACGAACAAATTCGGCTGGTGCAATTGTCGGGCTGGTCGCCGGCTTCATGATGGGGATGGGCAAGCTAACAATTCAACTCTTGCACAAGACTCCAGAAGGCCAAGAGCCGGCAACCCTCTTGAATCGAGTAGCGGATTTCAACTTCCTTTATTCTTCAGGAGTACTCTTCGCGGCGACCGTCATCTTGATCGTGATTGTTTCCAACGTAACACCGGCTCCGAAAGAGGAGCGTTTGAAAGGCCTAACGTGGTACTCGATCGACAAGAAACTGGTTCGAGACAGTTGGACGACAATCGACTTGATCACGACAGGAATCGTTCTCGCATGCGTGATTGGAATCTACGGATACTTCAGTTTTTGGATCTAGGAATCACTCGCTTGCGATTCGGGTTTGGCATCGGGTTTGTATTGTTATTTAGGTTCCAATATTTGAAACAAGTCGTCGAACAATGCGTAAGACTAACGCAACGTATTCTTACTTGGAACCTGAATGGAAATTGAGCTGCAAAACGTCTCCAAGACCTACGGTCGTGGAGCGAATCTTAAAATCGCGGTCGACAATGTGTCATGGAAATCTGGCGGTGGAGAGATCTTTGGATTACTCGGTCCAAATGGCGCGGGGAAAACCACGATGATTCGCATGATGCTCGACATCATCCGCCCCGACCAAGGACAAATCTTGCTCGACGGCGACGCGACCGCAAACCGAACGATCGAATTCAAGCGTCGTATCGGATACTTGCCAGAAGAGCGTGGGCTTTATCAGAAACGCAAAGTCATGGACGTGCTGCTGTATTTTGCGGCGTTGAAAGGTTTCGATCGAGCCGCGGCAAAAGTCAAAGCCATGGAGTTGCTTGAGCGATTCGAATTGGCTCACTGTGCCAACAAGAAAATTCACGACCTGTCAAAAGGCATGGGCCAGAAAATCCAAATCGCTTCCTGTGTGTTGCACGATCCAGACTTGGTTGTCCTTGACGAACCCTTCTCCGGTCTCGATCCGGTGAACACTCGGTTGATTCGCGAGACGATTCTCGATTTGCGTGCTGCAGGCAAGCTTGTTTTCCTCTCGACGCACATGATGGCAGAAGTCGAAGCACTCTGCGATCGGATCTTCATGATCAACGATGGAAAACAGGTTCTCTATGGTTCGCTGGACGAAATTCGAAAGTCGTACACGAAATACGAAGTCCAAATGGACCACGAAGCAGAGACTCATGGACTAAAGTCCATCGAATCAATTACACGATCTGCCCAAGGACAATGTATTCACCTAAAAAATGGCAGCTCGGTTCATGACCTGATGGCCGAGTTGGCCGCTGGACAACGAGCTTTTCACCGATTCGAAGAAGCTCGCATGCCGATCGAAGATATCTTCGTCGAAGTCGTCGGCAAGTCACCTCACGACGCAGTTGCCGAAACCGAAGGAGCCTCTTCATGATCCGCACGGTCGCTTGGCATGAGTTCTGGTTTACGGTTCGAAAGAAATCGTACTATCTAGTAACCCTTGGGATGCCGCTGTTGGTCCTAGGATACCTTGGCATCATCACGCTGATTGTTTTGATGATGGTCCCAGGCGAGATCAGTAAAATGAACATGCCAACTGGCATTGTCGATCAATCTGGAATCTTGACTGCCGCTGGAGCACCTTTGGCCGACGCACCGATCGGTGAAGAGGTTGAAGTCGAACTCGACAATTTTGCGGAAGAAATACCGGAAGAGCTGCGGAAGCTGGCGGGTGATACCAAGTTGAAAAGCGAAAGTAATCGCAAAGTCATCTTGCTGGAGAATATAGATTCTGGACGCCCGAGTTTGGAAGACAAAACGTGGAAAGGAATCGTCGTCATTCCGGACGACTATATTGAATCCGGGAAAGTCGAAGTCTACACACGCCGCAGCGATCTGTTTGGTTCAGCACTGAAAACAGGTTGGATTTCGCAGATGCTTCGCAAAGAGATCCTTAAGAAAACGACGCTTACCGAAAATGAAGTCGATCGGATTCGCAATTTTGCATCTCCGACTGAGTATGAAATTAACGAACAAGGTGAATTCGAAGAAGTTAACCTGCTTTCTAAAGGACTGTCGCTTGGAATTCCGTTAGCTGTCGCGGGACTGCTTGTTCTTGCCCTGATGATGAATGCAAGTGCATTGCTCGCTTCCATCGCCGAGGAAAAAGAGAACAAGGTGATGGAAGTCATCGTTTCTTCAGTCTCTTCAGATCAGCTGCTGTTTGGTAAAGTTCTAGGGATCGTTTGCGCGGGGTTGTTGCAGATTACGATCTGGATGGCGATGGTCTCGATCATTCCAATCATTTTGCAAACGGCGATGAATGAATTTGTTGACTACGATGTGAACCTTCTGCAACTCGCGATCAGCGGGATCTTTATGGTGACCGGGTTTATGTTCTACGGAAGCTTGCTCGCTGGAATGGGGTCGCTGGGATCGACTTACAAAGACTGCCAGCAGCTTTCGGCAGCCGTCATCATTTGCGCGTGCGTACCGATGATGTTTTTCCACGCATTCCTTTCGGACCCAAATACGATCGCCCCGCGAACATTGTCGATGATTCCTTTTTTCTCTCCGGTTGGGATGACGTTGCGGCTCGGATCGGGCGATGTCGCGATGTGGGAAGTGGGACTTTCGTTTTTGATTTTGGTCGTTGCAACATGGTTCGCAGTTAAAATTGCTGCGAGGCTTTTCCGGGCTGGAACGTTGATGCGTGGAAAGATACCAGGCATCCGTGAGATCTGGAAAGTTCTGATTCAGGGCTCCTGAAGACGCCCTCTTGGCACAACCATTTTCGAAAATATGATCTCAGCTATAAATTCTGCAGCCGGGATCTATTTTTCCCGCATCAAACCAAGCAAATGGATAGATAGATGGCAAGCAAATCTCAGTGCCTCGTGATCGTCTCTGATTCTGGTGAATCGTGGTCGCTCAATGGTGACAATCAAAATTCGGACGACAAAAATGAATTGCTTCCCAGTCTGCTCGCGGACGGCTGGAAAGTTGAAAGTGTGACTCCGGGCTCCGGCGCCAAAGACGACACTTCATACTGGTTGGTATTGATATCGAAGTAACTTCTACGCTCAATTTCGACGGAAGAATGATCTTGAGGCAGTTTCTGGCTACAATCTGACGGTCATTTTCTTTCACTTCCACCATGCACGGAATTCTCATGAGCGAACCATTGCTCGAACCGGGACTGATCGGAATCAAATTGGGATCCTACGGCGTAGGTGCCGGAACTTCGATCAATGACCCCAAGATCGTTCCGACGGTACAGAACTACAAACGCCAAATCGCTTCCCGGATGTTTCCGCTAGGAAGGCGAGACATCGATCGCAAAGTTGCCGATGCAGAATATTTTGTCAGCCGAAAGATCGATGGCGAATTTACGGTTTGCGTCTATCGAGACGGCCAACTCTATAGCGTCAATCCCGGCGGAACGGTTCGCACCGGCATGCCGTGGCAGGAGGAAGCTCTTGACGTTTTAAAAACGGCAAACATCCAGTCGGCATTGATCGCTGGCGAATTACACAAAGTCATCGATGACGATCGGCGTTGTCGTGTGCACGATGTCGTCAGTTCTGCCAGACAACCGAAATCAGAAGACGATCTTCAGCGGCTACATTTCGCGGTGTTTGACCTGATTTCCATCGACGGAGAAACGGTCGATCAACCATATGAACAAACTTGGTCGAAAATAGAAGAACTGTTTTCGGGCGGCGATAAAATCAAACCCGTCGAAACGGTCAAAGTAAAAGGCCGCAAGGAAGTTCAACGCAAATTTGATCAATGGGTCGATCACGAAAAGGCTGAAGGCATTGTTGTCCGCAGTGACGTTGCTGGAAACTTCAAAATTAAGCCACTGCACACTCTCGATGCTCTGGTTCTTGGTTTCACCGAATCAACTGACGATCGCGAAGGCATGATGCACGACCTTCTCCTTGGTGTCGTTCGCGAAGACGGAGCGATTCAAGTCATGTGCCGGGTCGGTGGAGGGTTTTCTGACGAAGACCGACGCGAGATGTTAAGCGATCTGAAAGATATGGTTGTCGAAAGTGAATATGCCGAAGTCAACTCGGATCACGTGGCCTATCAAATGGTCAGCCCAAAGTGGGTTGTCGAAATCAATTGCCTCGACATCATCTCGCAAAACACGCGAGGCGGTCCGATCAATCGAATGGTGCTGAATTGGAACAAGGAAACTAACGCCTACGAAGTGGTCCGACGATTACCACTGGTCAGTGTCATCTCGCCTCAATTTGTACGCGTCCGAGAGGACAAGTCTTTCAACAAGGACGACGTTCGGATCGCTCAAATCACGAGCGTCGTGCCAGTTCAGAAAGTCGATGTTAACGCAACCGAACTGCAACTCGCCAAATCATCGATCATGAAACGAGAGGTCTACACGAAGACTCTCAAAGGCAAGCTGATGGTTCGCAAATTCCTGATGTGGAAAACCAACAAGGAGAACGAAGGTTCGGAATACCCGTCCTACGTTGTCCACTTCACTGACTACAGTCCAGGACGAAAAGTTCCAATGGATCGTGAAGTCAGAATTTCCAACTCAGAGGAACAGATCAACGAACTGTTCGAACAGCTGAAAAAGGAAAACATCAAAAAGGGCTGGAGCATTCACGAAGCCGAAGCTTAACAGCTGCACACGTTGTCGCTCGGTTCTCCGAACCGATAGCGTGCAACGATCTAGAATTCAAACCGCATACCCATGAACAGATCGTGAGCATTGTAGGTACTGTTGTCTTGAAGTACGCCAAGTTGAGTCACTTCCAAATCCGTGGTCGAGAAATATCGGTACTCGACGTAGAAATTTGCTCTTTCAGTCAACTGCAATGAAACACCACCGATTGGCTGCCACGCGAACGAACCAGAATTTGCCAACTCAACGCCACTGTTTCGACTGAAGTCTGCGTCCACGTATGCATATCCAATTCCAATACCCACGTAAGGTTTCAGGAACTCAGAGGGAACTTCGATGTCAATGATGAAGTTTTTCATGATCGACAGAACGCGAACTTCTCCGGTCAGCGGCTCGGGAATGACTGCGGGAAGGACGTCCGCACTGGATTCGTTTGAACGGTAGGTAAACTCAAATTCGCTACGCAGTCGTGTGCTATGACGACGTCCGTAGGCGATACCAACGGCGAAATCATCATCAAAGACGTCGCCGCCGTCGGCATCTGATCCAAACCCGACAATGCGGTTCCAACCACCAAACACACTGGCCGTCAGCTCAAAGTCCGGTGCAAATAGTCCCGCCAATGGGCGGGTCTCGTTGAAAGCATAGGTCGAGTCGCGATTGAATCTTCCACGGTTATCAAAAGTTGGAATGATTCGTCCAGCTCCACCTCGAACCCGCTGGGCGACTCGGCGAGCAGGTCCAACATTCGATGGCGCAACCATCGAAGACGCAAAGCCGTCACCCATCGAATAGCTCACTTGGCCATCGGCGAGCGAACAACATGCGTTGAGGAACAGGGCAGCGAGAAAACAGACGGTGGTGTTCAATTTCATGGCAGAGTCAACGTGACCAGATCAATGAGTAGTTTGCGTACTTTCGCTACTGTCGTCGCAACTGCACATCAAGCTGTGGCACACTCTTCGGAAGCTTCAGACACAACGCATTGCTGAAGGTCAACTTCTTTGTATCAGCTTGGCTAATCGGTAAACCCGAAGCTCATTTTCGTTGACCGGCTCCAGAGTTTCCCGGGTCATGTCGCTTTTAAAAGTGCTGTCACAAATGTTAAGCGAGGTAAGGAGAAAGAGTTTTTCCGATTATCCCAGATTTTACGAAAGACCAAGGCTTGCCGGTTCCGATAACTTTTCAGACGCGACAAATGCAATGCGCTTTCGCTGCGTAACTCAGTTTAAGGACAGGACGATCCGATGTTTTCCCCCAAAACAAAACACACGCTATTCGCTTTAACGCTTGCGATGGCGACGATATCCGCCGCAAATGTGGATGCTCAGAACACTGCATCAGCACAGTATCAAGCTAGAGTGGCTGCAATGCAGCAGGCTCAAGCCCGAGCCCAAATGCAGGTTCAACAGGTAGAGCCTCAACAGATTCGCGTTGCATCAAACGAACAGCAACGCGTCATTCGACAAGTTGTGCCGGCACAATCTGCCAGCACGCCAGTTCGAACGGCACCAGTTCGATCAGCCAGAACGTACCAACCGCGTCACACGCGAACGGCTCAGCTGATTACCGAAGGAAGTATTGTCGACGGCGGCGCTCCAATCATGGGAGAGACAGTTTTGTCTCAGCCGATCATGGGCGGCAATGTCATCAGTGCACCAATGGAATCAGAAGTCGTTTACGGCAACGAAGTCGACCTGAGTGGATGCGACTCGTGCGGAGACTCTGGAAGTTACTTTACTGACGACTGCTGCGGACGTGGCGGTTGCCCAGATAACGCTCCTTGCTGGAGCGGTCCGCTGGGAAGAGCTTTGCGAAGTGGTAGTTACTTCTTCGGAGCAACAGCTTTTCGTCATCCCGCTTACACAAGCCCTGTTGGGACAGACTTGATTCACGATTGTAATTTTGGAGCTTACTACGGTTTCAACTTTGGAATTCCGCTATGCCGTCTATTTTGTGGTCGGCTATCGGGACAATTCGGAATGCGAAGCGTTCAATCGAATTTCGGCGGCAATGAGTTCTCAGACGTAGGCCGTGATCAACTTTTCATCACAGCCGGTCTCTACCGTCGAGTCGACTATGGATTGCAAGCTGGATTGGTCATCGACGTGTTGGCCGAAGAGTTTTTCGCCGAATCCGATGTCGCACAGCTTCGTGGAGAAGTTAGCTGGGCATATCCTACCGGAGCAGCTCTTGGATTCCGATTCACAAGCAGTCAGCAGAGCGATTCCAGCTCAGGTACTTTTAGTGGCACGCCATTTAGCGGTTTCGCTACCACAACGGACGAAAACTATCGCATCTTCTTGCGGAAGGCAGTCGCCACAGGTGGATGGGAAGAAATCTTTGCAGGATGGACCAGTGAAGAACACTTCGCTATTGGAGCGGACTTTGATCTTCCGGTTGCTCAATACATGGCCTTGCAAGCGGGAGTCGCTTATTACCTCAGCGATGAGGGAGCTCCGAACACAAACCTCGGGTCAACGCGAGTGGAAGACTCTTTCAACATCTACGTCGGATTCGCGTTCCGTCCTCAAGGTCGAGATTACTATCGGTCATACGATCGTCCATTGTTGCCAGTTGCTGATAACTGCACGATGCTGATTCGTCGATAGTGATTGAGTTGCAAATCAAGTATCGCTTCGGATTGTGACTTAATCAAAACTCAAGATACCAAAGAAAAGGGCGTGTCCAGAATGGACACGCCCTTTATTTATCAATGTTCGTCTGATGTTTTCACATCAGATTCGCACTAGTTGCAACCGCAGCGTGAACGACGGCTACCAAGACGGCAACCCTTGAACAAACGGCAACCGCCACCAAGACGTGAACCGAGGCCAGCACCAGCACCACAACCGCCAGCAGCACCGCCACCAACGCTTACGTAGCTTCCAGCACCACCAGAAACAGCAGCAGCAACTGGAGCACCGAATGAAGCACCGTAAGATGCACCATCAAGAACTGCACCAGCTGAACCAGCACCACCGTCGATGATTGCGCCACCATTAACAGGAGCTCCGAATGAGCCTCCGTCCATGATCGCACCACCAACAGGAGCACCCATAACGCCACCGTCCATGATAGCTCCACCGACAGGAGCGCCCATGACGCCACCATCGATAACAGAACCACCCATGCCACCATCAATGACAGTTCCGCCCATTGCTGGAGCAGACATCATTGCTGGAGCAGCCATAGATGCACCACAGCCACTGTTGACAACAACAGGAACTGAGATGGTCTTAGGAACACGTGTGCATACCTGGTAAGGAACTTGCTCAGTGTAAGTCTCTGGAACCTGAACTGTGAAGTTCCGGGTACGAGTCTGTGGCTGAGAAGTCATTACTGTAACGGTACGTGTGCGAGTCTGTGGAACCTGTACTGTGTAAGGAACTTCGCGTGTGCGAGTTTCTTGACGTGATTTCTGAACAGCAACTGTACGAGACTTAGTTTCAGTCTTGTAAGTTGTGAAAGGAACCGTACGAGTACGAGTTTCAAGACGAGTTTTAGTAACGTTGTACGTACGAGTACGAGTTTCAGAGCGTTGCTTCTGAACAGCAACAGTCCGCTGACGAGTCTCAGTACGCTGACGAGTAACAGGAACTGTACGAGTACGAGTTTCAGTGCGTGTGCGCTGAACAGGTACCTGACGTGTACGAGCTTCTGTCTTCATCTTTGTAACAGCAACAGTACGAGTGCGTGTCTCAAGACGAGTACGCTGAACTGGAACCTGACGAGTACGAGTCTCAGTTCGTGACTTCTGAACTTGAGTTGTACGCTGACGAGTTTCCATCTTCGTGCGAGTTACTGGAACCTGACGAGTACGAGTTTCAGTGCGAGTACGCTGAACTGGAACAGTACGTGTCTTAGTTTCAACGCGAGTACGCTGAACAGGAACTTGACGAGTACGAGTTTCAGTCTTCATACGCTGAACTGGAACCTGACGAGTACGAGTTTCCATGCGAGTGCGAGTTACTGGAGTCGTACGAGTACGAGTTTCAGTTCTGCAACGCTGTACAGCAACCATACGTTGACGAGTCTCAGTACGGTAAGAAGTTTGGTTAACCATGCGAGTCTGAGTCTGAGGAACGTTAACAGTCACATTGTATGTGTACTGCTGTGGAACCTGACGATTCATTGTCACTTGGTAAGGAACTTGCTGCTGAACGCGACGTGGAACGTAAACGCGAGTAGTAACAGTCTGGTAAGAAGGACCACAACCGCCGCCACTTACAACAGCACCGCCGCCGTAAGAACCACCAGCTCCGCCAGCGAGAATTCCGCCGCCGAGAAGTCCGCCGCCAGAACCGCATCCACCGCCACAAGCTGATCCGCATCCACCACAGCTGCTTGCGCAACCACAGCTAGAGCAACCACAGCTTGAACGTGCACGACATCCGCCACCACCAAGAAGGCCACATCCGCCGCCGCCGAAGATTCCTCCGCCGCCGCCGAGACCAGCACCACCGCTAACAACTCCGCCGCCACCGTAAGAAACAACACCGCTGTTTACAGGAACAACACGAGTTACGTTCTGGAATGAACCAGCATCAACGCACTGTGTGCGGTAACGAGTAACAGTGTAAGGCTGACAAACCATACGAGTCGCAGTTCGCTGCTGAGTTGTTGGAACCATGACTGTGTAGTTCTGTGCGACCTGAGTCGTAACAGGAACTTGAACAGTGTAAGGCTGTGCAACTTGCTCAGTGTAAGGAACTTGAACTGTGTAGTTCGAAGTAACGTTTTCAGTGTAAGGAACGCTAACCTGGTACGACTGAGTGATGTTCTCAGTGTAAGGAACCTGAACTGTGTAGTTCTGGGCAACCATTTCCTGGTAAGGAACTGTAACCTGATAAGTTTGAGTAGTGTTCTCAGTGTATGGAACCTGAACTGTGTAGTTCTGAGTTGTCATTTCCGTGTAAGGAACTGAGACCTGGTAAGACTGAGTAACGTTTTCAGTGTATGGAACCTGAACTGTGTAGTTCTGAGTTGTCATTTCCTGGTAAGGAACGCTTACTTGATAGTTCTGAGAAACATTCTCAGTGTAAGGAACCTGAACGTTGTAAGTCTGAGTAGTCATTTCAGTGTAAGGAACAGTAACCTGGAACGACTGAGTAGTGTTCTCAGTGTAAGGAACCTGAACCGTGTAGTTCTGAGTAACGTTCTCAGTGTAGGGAACCATAACTGTGTAGTTCTGAGAAACAGGCTCAGTGTAAGGAACGCTTACAGAGTAAGATTCTTCACGAGTCTGCTGAACAGGAACAGTTACGTTGTACTGCTGAGTGACATTTTCAGTGTAAGGCACTGTAACGCTGTAAGACTCAGTTCGTGTGCGTGGCTCAGACACCATGACGGTGTAGTTCTGAGTTTGCTGAACTGGAACTTGAACGTTCACAGTGTAATTCTGTGTGCGAGTTTCAGTACGCATACGAGTACGTGTAACTGTTCGCATCTGAGTAGTCATTTGGCTTTGGTAGATCGTACGAGTTTCGTAACGAATTGATTGACCGCAGCATCCGCCGCCACCAACTGCACCGCCATCGACGATACCGCCCATGACTGCACCACCGGCTGCGCCGATAACTTCTCCGCCGCCGACGATAGCTCCACCGTCAACCATGCCGCCGGACATCATGCCAGCTCCACCGTCAACAACTCCGCCGCCGTATGAAACGCCGCTAGACATTCCATCGTATACCATTCCACCCGCGTTATACGGGTTAACTACAGAGCTTCCGTAGCAATCTCCACATGGTGCAACAACTTGGCCGCAACCACATGGTGTGTCAGCGTTGGCAGTAGTTGACGCAAAAGATGCGACAACACACGCTACCAACATGCCGAAAAAACGCTTCGACATAAAAGGGTCCTCCTCGAACGAGACTCAAACAAATTTCAATCGATATCACCACGATGTGACATCACGAATTCAAAACAAAGGGCAAAATCAACTCATCGTTGATTCCGCGGTGATACGCAAAAACAGGGCGATTGTTCCCAGTTCTCATCGCGGCAGATTCTAACTAGCCCGCTAGGACTGTCAATCAGCCACATTTATGCCTACCACCGCAGCTTGCGCGAACGCTGAACCCAGCTTTTCCCGCAAACCCATTGATTCGAGCTATAACTTAACCTAGCCCACGCCGTTTTCCATGTTTTACAAACTACTTTCGCAAAATAATCCGGATTTTCTTCGTAGCCTACCTACAGCCCATTTTTCCGTCTTTTTACCGGATCGGTTTACGTTTACACCGCCGGACACCGAAGCGGTAACCTTTTACTGCCTGTTGCTGTTTTGAATCACTCCCCGCTAATGTCAGTGTTTCCCGGGTTATACGCCATTAGAGTTAGCCTCCGACGCCATTTTCGATCCGAACCAACTGCTTCTGACAATCCTCAACCTCAATTTATCGAGCTCAAAATATGAATCGATGGTCCAGAAAGCTTCATCGGTGGGGTGCGATCCTGATCGCTGTTCCGACTTTGCTGGTAATCACAACAGGCTTGATGCTGCAATTGAAGAAAGAAGTTTCTTGGATTCAGCCGCCCACGATCAAAGGATCTTCATCGCAGCCTTCGATAAGTTGGGAAACCGTGCTCGATTCAGCCATCGCTATTGATGAAGCAGGCGTCAGCACCTGGGATGACATCGATCGATTAGACGTTCGACCGGCTAAAGGAGTGATCAAAATTCGCTGCAAGAACAACTGGGAAGTTCAACTCGACGCCAGCAATGCAAACGTTTTGTCTTCCGCCTATCGACGTAGTGACCTAATAGAGTCACTTCACGACGGTTCTTTCTTCTCCGACTACACCAAGCTCTACGTATTCTTCGCCAATGGCTTGGTCCTTTTCGGATTGTGGCTAACCGGAATGTACCTTTGGTACTTGCCCATCAAAGCCAGATCGCAAAAGAAGAAACGATTGGCGTCCAAGAATAAGCGTTCAACTCAACCGGAGTAAATTCTGGATCTGCCTAGTCGAGTTTCGATTCGACCAACATTTTGTTTGCGTAACCGTTCGGGTTGTTGCGATGCCAATTCCATGCAGTTTCAATGATCGGCTTCGCGGTCGTGTACTGCGGTTCCCAACCGAGTTCTTTTTTTGCACGCGATGCGTTGGCAACAAGTTCAGGTGGATCTCCTGCGCGACGGTCGCCATCAACACTCGCAATGTCGACGCCGGAAACTTCGCGACACGTTTCAATAATCTGCCGAACACTGAGACCGGTTCCAGTCCCAAGATTTAGTTCGATTCCTTTTCCGTGTTTCAATCGCTCCATCGCCCGCAGGTGAGCATCCGCCAAGTCATCAACATGAATGTAGTCCCGAACGCAACTGCCATCAGCCGTTGGCCAATCAGAACCAAACACGGTGACATTTTCTCGCTGCCCCAATGCAACTTGCAACACAATTGGAATCAAATGAGATTCCGGTGAATGATCTTCGCCGATACCTCCCAGCGGCGATGCGCCGGCGGCATTGAAGTATCGCAACGTCGCGAAACCAAAATTGTGCGCTTCAGAATAATCGCGAAGCGCCCTTTCAATCACGAGCTTCGTAAACCCGTACGGGTTCACTGGATCCTGCGGCGTCGCTTCAGAAATTGGAACCGACGCTGGAACACCGTAGGTTGCACAGGTACTCGAAAAAACAATTTTCCGCACGTTGGTCTCTCGCATCGCCTCAAGCATCGTCAGCGTGTTGACCACATTATTCTGATAGTACTTGGCAGGGTTCACGCACGATTCACCGACCAGTGCACAAGCGGCAAAGTGCATCACGATGTCGATCTTGTTGTCGCCAAGAATACTCTTCACCAACGCCGAATCGTTCATATTCCCAACGATCAACTCTCCGGCGGTCACGGCTTGCATAAAGCCCGACGACAGATTGTCGAGAACCCAGACTTTGTGGCCCGCACTGTCCAACAGTCGCACCATGTGCGATCCAATATAGCCGGCTCCACCAATTACAAGAACGTTCATAAGTCACACAAGCTCTACAGAGACAGTTGGATCAAAAATCCCAAGTCAGGCAACGCGTCGGCCAGCATCACGTCCACCGACCATAAATTCAAGAGTTCGGTTCGGGTCATGCATCCTCCACCACGGATGTGAGAACTCTTGCGCTGATTGAAGATAGTGATCCAAATGCTCCACCATTTCAACAACCGCATCATCAATCGACTCAGCATCAGCAAAAATCAATCCTACTCGGCCCAAAGGAATCTCGCTCGCATCGGGAACATCGTACAGGTCAACCGAAAGATTGCCGATCGTTGCCGTTGAGTCATGAAAAGCATTTTCGAATTCAAAGCAAATTTTTTCGCCACCCTTTTCCACTCGGAAGATCGCCCTACACTGCCCAGCCGAAAATCGATGCCCAACAATCTGAGTCGACTCTGACACACTGCCATCTCTGCAAGTCTCGATGCAACGGATTCGAGCATCAACACCTTGAGTTCGTGGATGACGCCAATCGAAACTAACAATGGCAATATTTTCCTCGGTCGTCTTGGACGCGGTCGCACGAAATGGATGTCGCTTGCGATCAAATGAAACGAGTCCTCCACTGAGCGGCACATTATGGATATCGAATTGCAACGACCCTAATTCAAGACGATTTGAATGCTGCATCGACTGCATCATCGAATCAATGTGCCGAAACTGTGGCTCCTGAAGTTGATGAGCCAACCAGCAACCAGCTGGAACGATCACGGGCTTTCCACACGCTAACAATTCGCCAAGCACTCCGGCTCTTCGACTGTAGTAAGCGCGACTATCGTACAGCAACAAACCGAAATCGGATCCGCGTATGAAATCACAATAATCATTCTCTGATAGCGGATGCTGCAAGTAATCAACCACCGGATCACGAAATTGATTCGGTTCACCACTAGGCAACTCCAGCTCCAACTTCTCTTTCCGCAACATCTTTCGCTTCGGACGTTGCAGCGCGACCTGTAACCGACCACAGGAAAGATACTCACCCCACAGTGAATCAATAACTCGTTGCAAATGAGCCGCACTGCCCTTCTCGCGTCGCAGCTCACCAGGACAGACCATTCGAATCGGCGAAGTAGGCTGGGCGATTCGAGGCACCGGCAATTCCGCATCAATGACATCCATCGTCGTGGCCGATTCTTCGTAGTCTTCACCGACATGCATGGCCAGCTTGATGACATCGCTCCTCGCGCTACCTGATACAGTCGGAGCAAACCTTTCGTTGACGGGATAGGGCATGCGATAAAATTCGGCGACGTTCAATCGACTGTATTGCTCAACCAGTTCACTCGACGTGCAATAAAAATTCAGTTTATGATCTGGCACGCGAGACAACGCTGCCAGAAAACAACCACGAACTTTTCGATGCACCTCAGATTGCGTTTCAAATTCTGGTGTCCGCCCGTCGAACAGGTTGTAATGGAATTGCAAATGCCAATTGGCCAGCCGCGACGATGGCGAACTGGCGAGGTAAATTGCCAACCCCATCAGCTCGAGTTCAGATACCGTCGTCAGAAAGACATGGTCATCCGGCATGAATTCCTTTTTCGGAATCGTCTCAAAGAAGCGACTGCAATCACACGCGAACTGCGAGATCAATTTCCGTCTTCGATTTCGGAAGGACTGGGCTCGATACCATTTGGCACATTTAACGATCGAAGATGTTTTATCAGCACGATCGGTGTCGGCCTCATCCACCATTTTGGCTCGCTTGAGATGCCGCAATCCTGAAAGCCAGCTCTCTCGCTGATACGTTGTGTTTCGAAAGCTTGGCACAACGGTCGCGATCGAGTGCAGTGAATCGTCTCGTTCCACTGAACTTTCACGATTGCGTTTGAATCGGCGATTCGTCGCGACGAAAGTTTCGAACTGACCTTTGCTGGCGGCTCGCGCGATGCAATTCACGTAGTCGAAATGGTGACCACCATTGCTGCAAAGCGATTGATCGATGATATGAAGCCGTGGCACAGCTGCGTTCCTGCTAGCGAGTTTTGTCATCCTGACACGCCGTATCGTATCTCTTTGCCGCGTTTCGAATCAACCTCAACTGCCGTCCAAATTTTGCGTTCCACGCAATCCATCCCGCCTCCCTGCGAATCACGCCATGCTACCGGTTGCTTGCTAACCTCCGAAACCGCGGCGTCCTCCGCCACCTTCGTTGTTTTCTCTATCCTTTTTCATTTTCTCATCCTCGTCCTCAAAAGCTTTCTTTCGATCCTCTTCTGCTTTCTCATCGGCAGCAAATGGGTCAGCTTCCCGGCCCGGAGGTGAAGTCGAAATCACTTCGATGCCACGCAATCCCAGCTTGGAGACTCCGAAACCGCGACTGTACTTTGGATCAATGATCTCAATGTCAGGTTCAACGTTCTTAAAAAAGTTCAACTGAGGCTTTTGATATTTATTCAACTCAGTTTGAACATCGCCTTCGATATAACTCGGAGCTCCCGTTGACGTTCCTGACTGCCACAGGATCGTATCGTCTCGATAAATTTTCAGATTCGAATAGTGAGGTCTGAAAGTGGCCTTTTCAGTTTTCGTGGAATCCAAACCGGCGTGAAATGGGCGGTACTCCACCGTCTGCGATTTTCCTCGCCCCATAGAAGCCACCAAAACGATTTCAGCGTCGTCCGAAAACTTCCAGCCGTTGTCTTTGATGACATCCATCAGCCAATCTTCAACCTGCTCCGGATCCGTCGTATCTTTGGCGTCGATCGCTACGGGAGTCCCTTCCTTCAAGATCATCAAAGATTGTCGATCGATATCCTGCGTGGTTTCCGCCACTCCGGGGCCGGGCAAGCTCACGCATCCGACCGCAATCGATCCGCCAAACGGATCAGGCTGGGCCACGTAGAACACTTTGCCGTCAACCATTCGACTCTTATAAGGATCCTTGTTCAGAAAGTACTGGCTCACATCCATTTCGTAACTCCAGACCGGCAGCCTGAGCGATAATCGGTAGAGCGTTCGATTGCGTGAGTTCTGTCCGACGACGTGATCGTCATCCACCCAATCAATTCGTGACGAAAATGGAGAACCCATCAAAGGAGCCGGATAAACTTTTGGCTCCGATTCGCCGGAAGCCAAATCCCATACATAAATGTTCCTTTCAGACAACGCAGCGAGTTTCGTGCCGTCCGGATTTACATTTGCTCCTGAAACATGCCGATCAGGTACTGTGAACACATTGGTCGTTTCTCCAGTCGCCGCATCCACGATTCGAACATTCCCATCTTCGGGAACGATTAAGTGCTTTCTGTCAGGACTAATGACTAATGGAGCATCGAAGAAGCTGCCAACCTTGAATCGATACAACTCTTTCTTATCGACAAAGTCCCATGCGATATATTCCTGTCGACCGCCCTTGGCCACCACGATCCGGTCGTTGACAACCCTTGTAAACTCAGACCCCATAAACCAATCACTCCAAGGAATATCATGTTCCCAGCAGACGACTGGTTTGACTTCTTTGCTCTTGGGCTTCATTTTCCAAACCGTAAAGAAGCTTGCATCATTGTCACCATCTGCTTTTCGAAACGTAACCAACAAGCTGTGCCTCGGGTTGTAATCCAACGGGTGATGTTCGTGTGGAACGGCGACGGCGCTGAGCGCCTTCTTTGACTTCAACGAAACCCAGTACACTTGGCTCTGAAACCTTGCTCCGCTGTCAAACGGATTCCGCTCCCAGGCGGACATCAACACCAACTGATCCGGGCCACCGACAGGGATCATGGCGACCAAATCTTGTCTCTTGCGAACGAATCCAAAACCAACTCCAGCCTGCTTGAAGTCTCGCATGTATTTTGGCAATTCACCCAGCGGTGCGATGTCACCACCACCGGAACCAGCGCCGGAACTGGCAAACGTTGATTGACTCCCAAAGCTGCTGCCCTCAAAGCGTTCAATTTCTGGCAGCCGGGGAGTTCTGGCCGGAATCTCGCCTCGCAACGCGGCCTTGTCAATTTTGGCGACCAACTTGGCGACATACTTATTGTCTTTGTCACATAGCTTTGAAAGTTCAATCTCCAATTCTGATTCATCTTCTTTCATGACGGTGATCTTGCCATCATCACCGAGACTCATCAGAGCTCCGTTAATGGTGAACTTGCCGCTGGTGCTGGCCCACTTTCTCGAGTAATCCATCGCATCGATTTCATTGAGTTTCCGCACGTTGCTTCGCAGGAACACATCCTGCTTGGAATTGACGAACGTGTACTCGACCAGCAACTTCTTGCTCTTCCGATCGATCACGACGCCACGGCGCCATTCGCCCAGAAAATATACGTAGACTTCTTCGTCAATTTCCACTCTCGATTGAGCTTGTGCCGCAGACACAAATAGAGAGCAAAACAGAAACGCCACGATAAAGATCAATCTTTGAATTTTCTGAGACATTGGATATTCACATGCACCGAGAAGAATGAGTAACGCCACCGCGTCAAGCCAGAACCAACACAGTTTTTCTGCCAGCATTATTACAGTTTCAAATTGCGATTGACGCAAGATTACGCAATTTCATAAATTGCCCCACGCAGGCAGGCTGAGGGAACCAAGGATGGTTCTGTGGCCGCAAATGGATTTCACGCCTGCATTTTCAAAACATTGGTGCCATGACAAAGACCCGCAAACACGTCGTCATCCTGCCTCACTTTTGCGAAGAGGAAGTCGATCGTTACGTTCAGATCGCTGAGCTCATGAAATCGTGGCCCAAGCCCAAAGTCGAAACGGACTTCCTGCTGGCAGCGAGCCCGAAGCGCGAACCTTCTCAACGTCTCGTCGAAGCCTACAGCGGCTTGGGTAATGCCATCCCTTTCCAATGCCCGACTCAGATTTTTGGATATCCAGAAGGGCCCGGAGCCATGTTTTGGGACTGCATGCAGTTCATCGAGCAAAACTACGCGGGCAACGACGGTTTCAGTTTGTGGCTCGAATCTGACATGTGCCCGACGCAAACGGATTGGGTCGATCGCCTTTCGGATATGTGGTACACCGGCCAGCAACGACCGCTCATGATGGGCTGCTACGTTCCAGAAGTTTACAAATACAGAATCCTTAAACGACCTAAACGAATCCTCGAACCGCACATTAACGGCGGAGCCTGCTACGCCATGAACTTCGCGTCGCAAATGCCTCCTGAAGCTCGCGAAGGCGTCTTTGACATGGCCGTTTACCAATTCGCCAAAGAACGCGGATTGGCTCGTGAATGTCGAGCGATCTCATTTTCTACGACGGATCGCGTTCGCCGAGACTTAATGGATTCTTCCAAGGTCCTACTTCATGGATTCATGCAAGAAAAAGATCAGTTCATCGAAGATTGCATTCGTCCGCTGGAAGAATCAGAGCTTCAGAAAGCGAAGTGGAACGTCTTGCGGGAACAAATTGAAACGACTCGTCGCCGACTACGCGTCTGGTTTGTGCGACGCGGACGACAAGCAATGCTGGAGAATATGTTTTTGGCAAAGCAACGCCATGAAAATAAAAATCCAGTTGAAAACTTACTGAGTGAAGTTTCACCAAAACTGACATCCCGAAGAGCAGCGTGACACGACAGGAAGCTTTGTAGCGGAAGTCGTAACGAGTTCCGCGACGTTCTTGAACGGCATTGCGATTAACGCAGGAGCGAAAACATGAAGGTCAGTCACTTCAACACGTTTCCCTACGGCGGCGCGGCAACAGCGGCACGGCGGCTAAGCAGACGTTTGCAAAAATCTGGAGTCAAAAGCACGTTCTACTACAGTCGCTCAGATCGCGATGATCTTTTGCAGATCGGCAACAAAACCGAATCAATCGAACAGGCTCAGATTCTCCCAAAAGAGCAATCGCGTGGCATGTCGCTATTCACAAAGCGACGTGAAAAGAAACGGCTCCGTGAAATCTATCAGCTGCACAACGAACACATCGCGACTCGGCCACCGGGAGAAGAAACTTTCTCGATGGCTCGGCTGCCAGATCAATCTCGTTTGAACTGGTTCCAAATCAATTCGGACGTCGTGCATCTACACTGGATCTCTTTTTTCGCAGACTACCCAACCTTTTTTCAATCGATCCCGGAACATGTTCCGCTGGTTTGGACCTTGCACGATCAGAACGCGTTCACCGGAGGCTGTCACTATTCAGGTGGTTGCACGCAGTACGAAACGGGTTGCGGCAGTTGCCCACAAGTCACCGAATCTCACAGCCGCGACGTTTCCGCGGACTCGTTTGCGACGAAACGGAAATCGCTCAACGGACGAAACATTCACGTCGTCGCGCCCAGCAAATGGATGCTTGAGCTGGCAGAGAAAAGTCCGATTTGGCCGAAGACTGCTTCGTTCCATCACATTCGACTCGGTTTCAACCTGAAGAAATTTCATCCCGTTGACAAGCATCACGCTCGCAAACAATTGGGAATTCGCTCTGATGCTTTCCTCATCTGCTTTGGAGCCGACGACGTGCACAACAAACGCAAAGGGATGGGCTCGCTGCTGGAATCGCTCAACCACCTTTCCACTTCCGAAAACGTTGAAGGCCTTGTGTTTGGATCCGGAGAAGTTCCAGCAACGTGACAAGTCAAAAAGATTCATCAGCTTGGTTACGTCAATTCAGTGGATCGCCAACGCCTGATCTATTCGGCGGCTGATGTAGTTGTGGTTCCTTCCTCAGAAGATAACCAACCACAGGTTGGACTCGAAGCGATGGCATGTGGCACACCGGTTGTCGGATTCGACACTTGTGGCATCCCAGAAATGGTGCAGCATGAAAGAACTGGACTGCTCGCCAAAGCAGGGGATCCTGTCGACCTCGCCAAACAAATTTCGTGGATCATCGACAACCCATTGCAGCGTCAACGCATGGGCATGGAAGCTCGCAAAATGATGGAGCTAAATCACGACTCCGAAATCCAAGCCGCGCGATACATTCAACTGTATGAGAACGCCAGCCAATTCGGTCGCAGCTTGAAAGCGGCTTAGTCGTTGCGAAGATTTACGAACGCAATTAGCTTTCGATGCGCAAGTTCACGTGTTAACCAAAACCAAAAAAACGGCCCGTCCGCAAGTTGTTGCTGACGGGCCGCATTGTTTCGAACTCAAATGAAAGCGGAGAGCACGCAAGCCACAAGTGACTACACGTACTCTCCAACCACCATTGACCACTTTGTACAGTTGGTAATCAGCCAACCGTGTCTCGTTCAGAAAAATCCGTGGTCAGACTTTCCTTCCTTTTGCTTCGCTACAGGCTGTAGGCATGAATTCCATGCTCGCCCAAATCGAGGCCCTTTTGTTCTTCTTCGAGTGGAACTCTCAAACCCATTGTGACTTTGAGTAGTAAACCAAGCACAAGGCAGAAGATGACGGTGAAAGCACCGATTGCTGCGATACCGATAACTTGGGCCTTCAATTGTTCCGCTCCTGCAGATGCTCCGAAGAGTCCGACAGCAAGAGTTCCCCAGATGCCGCAAACAAGATGAACACTGATCGCACCAACTGGATCATCAATTTTGATAACGCCATCGATGAAGATCACGGCAATGTAGACAAGCACACCGGCGATCAAACCAATGATGATCGCGTCCAGCAGGCTCATCTGGTCAGCTCCAGCAGTGATGCCGACCAAGCCAGCGAGAATTCCGTTGAGCGTCATTGAAAGGTCTGGCTTTTTGCCGTGTACCGTTGAAATCAATGCTGCCGCCAATCCGCCAGCCGCTGCCGCCATGGAAGTGGTGCAGAGCGTAAGAGAAACGAGCCCCGGATCCGCAGAAAGTACTGAGCCTCCGTTGAATCCAAACCAACCGAACCAAAGTAGAAAGACTCCAATTGCGGCCAACGGCATGTTGCTTGGCTGAATCGCCATTGCCTTCCCGTTAACGTACTTACCTGTGCGAGGACCAAGCAAGAATGCCATCACGAGTGCTCCCCAACCGCCGACGGAGTGAACCAACGTTGATCCTGCGAAATCGTAGAAACCAATTCGATCTAGCCAGCCGTATCCCCATTTCCAAGAACCGGTGATTGGGTAGCTGATACTTACAAAGAACAAACAGAAAACCAGAAAAGTCCCCAACTTAATACGGCCGGCAACCGCACCGGAGACGATCGTGCAACATGTCGCTGCAAACATCGCCTGGAAGAAGAAGTCAGTGAAAATTGTGTAGTCGCCGTACTCTTGCGTGCTGTTTTTATTGAACGAAGCGATTGACTCCGCACTCGCGTCTTCAGCGGCCGCAGCTTGCTCGAGGCCGTTCAAAGCAAAATCTGCTCCTGCGAATGCGAGATAGCCAGACTTCTCAAACGAACCGAGTTCTGACGATTCCATGTGTGCTGTTTGCTCAGCTTCTGACATGTCGCCCCAGACCGGGAACCCAGGATACATCAGATTGAACCCAACCACTGCGTAGGTAATCAAACCAAGGCATACGATGGCAGTGTTTTTGAAAAGAATGTTGACGGTGTTTTTGGAACGGGTGAGACCACTTTCCAAAGTGGCGAACCCGAGGTGCATGATGAAAACAAGCATCCCCGCGATCATGATCCACAGGTTGCTTGTAATGAATCCATCTGTGACTGTGATCGCTGTCGTGTCACCTGCGGATCCTTCTTCTGCCTCAGTTTCTTCAGCGGGAGTTTCACCAGCTTCGGTTTCAGTTTCATCGGCTGATGCTTCTTCCTGCCAAGTGACGGCGGGAGTCGCGAGAGAAATGTTTGGGCAAGAGAACGTAAACGCGAAAGCAACAATCAAAAATGCGAGAGTTGAGAAGAGCGACGTACTCTTCCGGGAAATGGTGGTCATTAGCAGTGTCTCCAAAGGTTAAATGGTGGTTACTGCCCTCTAAGAGCATGCCCCGTACCAATCGCTACAACTGCCAGCACTTTTTTCGGATGCGAATCGTTGACCACGGTTTTTCCTTACGTGATCACTAAAAAAAAGATTCTCGGCGGTGAAAAAGAAGCTATGGGCGACCTGCAGTTGCCAAATGGTTAGGCAGTAGAAAAAACCACTGTTGATAGCCGTTTCAAGCAAATAACCACGCCTAAGGGAATCACGCCGCCATTGTTGAATCGCGACGGAACCGAATTTACCGGTCATTGGTCGCCCGAAAAACGGGCAACTTCAACGGAACGGTGGCATAGGCCTGTGTTCTGCATGTCCACTAGCCAGAGGCTTATGCCACCAGCCACGCCAAAACGAATGATGACATCACCTTCATTGGCAACATCGAATCGCAATCTTGCGCCCTGTCGTACTCATCGGCAACGCTTCAATTTCTTCTGCCGTCGCCCATCGAAGCGATTTATCTTTTGCAGTTTTTAAACGCCCACGTGGATCATTACCTTCAAACACGTCAAGCGTAATTCGAAATCGGGTTACTGCATGGTTCAGTCGCACTTCAGAAGACTGTATCGAAACCGAGAGGCCACTCAACGATTCAAGATCTCGTCGCAATTGTTCACCAACATCACCTTCTTTGAATTCGAACCGCGGGAAGTCCCAAAGTCCGGTCCACCTTTCGTCGGCACCGCATTGCCGGACGAGATATTGCTTTTGCCCATTCTTCTTCGTCGGCTTGGCTACCAGCACAACCGCTTCATGAAGGCTTTCGTACTTCATCTTCTTCGAACTCGCAGGAATCTGATCCTGCAAGCCAGCCACGAACGTCGGACAAAACTTGACGATTGGACATTCCGAACACTTGGGAGACGTCGGTGTGCAAACCTCACTGCCAATTTCCATCAGCGCTTGGTTAAAATCACCCGCACGCTTCTTGGGCACAAGCGTCTCGGAGAACTGCCACAGCAATTTTTGACTCGCCGAAACCTTCGGGTCTTCCGCCATCTTCATCAGCCTTGCAAACAGCCGAACGGTATTGCCTTCGAGAATCGGAAGTTGCTGGTCAAGCGAAATCGAAAGGATGGCTCCCGCTGTATAACGTCCAATCCCCGGCAGCGCCAACACATCGTCAAACGTTTCTGGAAACTTTCCGCCGTGATTCTCAACAACCATCTGTGCTGCGGCATGCAACTGCCGAGCTCTTCGGTAGTAGCCCAATCCTTCCCAAAGCTTCAGAACTTCGCTCTGGTCTGCTGCCGCCAGTTTCCTGACCGTAGGAAACGATTTCATAAACCGCTTGTAGTAGCTGATCACCGTTGCAACCTGAGTTTGCTGCAGCATGATCTCACTGATCCAGATTCGATACGGCGTTCTGCTCTTTCGCCACGGCAAATCCCGTTGATTCGCATCGAACCATTTCATCAGCGCCCGGCGGAACTTGGTTTTCTCAGCAGCGGTCGAATCGAGCAGCGGAATTGGTAAGTTACTTTTCAAATTAGCTTCGAATCGACCAGCAGTTTTGGAAATCAGACGCTTAGTGTTCCACAGTGTAACTCAATCACGAGCGACACAGTGATGCTACCGCCAAGACACTTCATCAAGCCGGAAAAGCTTCCTTTTTGAAGGATGGCCAGCTTCTCGGAGGTACAATTGAAACCATAAGCCAATTTTTACGTATTGGGCAATGGGGACCGCCATCAGTTGCAAAAACCGGGACCACGGATCACTCCGTTCACTTGGGCTCTTGGAGTTGAATCGCTAAACTTTATCTCGACGACGCGTGTTCCTATTGTGATGGTTTCGAAATGCTAAAAAAGACTGACTCTTGTCAAACGACCTTCTGCCTGTGGAGCATCGGTATCAGCGTGATGCTTTTGGCCGCCGGGTGCAGCGGCGACAAGAAAAAGGTCGCAATCAATGATTTTTCATCGTTGAACATCAACAATGATGTCGCGAACATTTTTGACGCGATCCCGTCAGAATTCGAATCTGTGTCTCCGTTTCTTTTTCGAAAACCCATCGAAGCCACAGCCGCCACGGAATCCGAAACTCTTTTCACGAAGGTTTCCGACTCGGGTATCAAATATAAAAACACCCACGATCGCATCAACTCAAACCTGTATCTTGAAACTGGATCCGGAGTCGCGATTGGAGATTTCGACAACGATGGACGCAAGGACATCTATTTGACCGGCACCAACATCGACAATCGCCTCTTTCGGAACGTTGGTGGTTTCAAATTCGAAGATGTCACTGACGCCGCAGGAGTCGACGGACGAATCAATGGAGCAAACGTTCAATCGGCAGGCGCTTCGTTCGCCGACATCGATAACGATGGCGACCTTGATTTGTACGTCTGCAACATGGCCGCCCGCAACCTTCTCTACATAAACCAGAACGATGGAACCTTTCTGGAGCAGGCGAACTCTCGAAGCGCTTCGTATCTGGGGGCGAGCAAACAGGCGAGTTTTTGCGACTACGATCGCGATGGCGACCTGGATTTCTATCTGGTGACTTATCAGGATGAGATTTTCAAAGACCCAGTCGTACGAATGCCCGATGGAAAACTGGCTCTTAAAAAAGGGGCCGAGGAGTACGCGCAGGTAATCAACGAACACAAGGAGAAGGCGGGTGAACTTGACCTGTTTTTTCGCAATGAAGGTGATGGAACGTTCAAGAACATTCGCGATGAGGTTGGCATCCACGGCTACGATGCAAATCTGGCCTGCGTCTGGATCGACTACGATGATGACGGGTGGCAGGATCTGTATGTCGGAAGCGATTTCAAACAGGCTGACCACCTTTATAAAAATAACCGAGATGGAACGTTCACTGATGTGCTGGGAGATTCCGTCAGGCGAACGTCGTGGTTCTCGATGGGCATGGACGCCGGCGACTTAAACAACGATGGCTTGTTGGATTTGATCGTCGGTGACATGGCCGACCCCGATCATTACGGACAGAAAGTCAACATGGGAGACATGTCTGTCAGCGGATGGTTTTTGACGTGGGGACACCCGAGACAGTTCATGCAGAACTGCGTTTTTATCAACGCTGGAAACGGGAGGCTGATGGAGCACGCCGCAATTACAGGACTCGCGAAAACCGATTGGACATGGAGCATTCGAACCGTTGACCTCGACAACGATGGCATGCTCGACGTCTTTTTCACAAACGGCCACTCACGCGACAACATGAATGCGGATCTGCCCGAGCAACTGAAAAAACTGCGCACCCAAGGGAAAGAAAAAGAGTTTGAATTTGTGATGCAGATGCCAAGACGAAATGACACCAACATGGTGTTTCGCAACGAAGGCAATTTGAAATTTGCGTCTAAAGGTTCGGAGTGGGGACTCGATCACACAGGAATCAGCCATGCCGCATCGTTTGCGGATCTCGATGGCGATGGAGACCTTGATGCAATCGTAAACAACTACCACGAAAACGCTTTGATCTACCGAAACGAATCCAATGCTGGTGGACGGCTGTTGGTACAGCTCAGATGCAAGGACAATAACTATTTCGGAATCGGTTCCAAAATCGAAGTTTGGCAAGGTGATCAGTATCAGCGTCGCGACCTGATTCCTGGACGTGGCTATTTGGGATCGGATCCCATGGAACTTCACTTTGGTGTGAATCCGGATGCAAAAATCGATCGCCTGAAGATCACTTGGCCGGACGCAACCACACAAGAATTCTCCAACCTAGACATCAATTTCGTTTACCGCGTTATCGAATCGTCCGAGCGAAATTCCGCATCGCCCGCAGAAGTCACCAAGCCGATGTTCGCCAGCCTTAACGATGCGATGGGGGTCGACGTTCAGCACTCCGAAAACGAGTACAACGACTTCGAGCGGGAACCTCTGTTGCCCTATCAACTATCGCGTCTTGGCGGCAGCGTTGCGACCGGTGATGTCAATGGAGATGGTTTCCCTGACGCATTTTGCGGCGGGGCAGCGGGACAACCTGGAACACTCTTAATTAACCAAAACGGCAGCTCGTTCCAACGGTCAACCGGCCCATGGGAGTTGCATGCGTCCAGCGAAGATATGGGGCTGCTATTTTTTGACGCCGATCAAGACGGTGATCTCGATCTCTACGTCGTCAGCGGTGGTAACGAATTTGATGTTGATTCTGCGCTGTATCGCGACCGACTCTACCTCAATGATGGCACTGGAAAATTCGAACATTCAACGGACGCGTTACCAGAACTATTCGACAGCGGAAGTTGCGTTGCTGCCGCAGACTTCGATCGCGATGGCGATCTTGATCTGTTTGTTGGATCGCGAAGCATTCCCGGCCAATATCCACTTACTCCTGTCAGTCGTCTGCTGATCAATGAAGGTGGAAATTTCAGCGAAGCATCCGACGATGCTGCTTCAGGATTGGCATCCAAAGGTATGGTTAATTCCGCAATCTGGAGTGACTTCGATGGAGATGGCTGGACAGATTTAATCGTGGCAATTGAGTGGGGGCCGGTTGCATTTTTCAAAAATCGCGAAGGCAAACTGTTCGATGTGACCGGTGACACAGGAGTCGAAGGCAATCTCGGATGGTGGCACGGAATTGCTGCAGGTGACTTGGACGCCGATGGTGACATCGATTACGTTGTCACCAATCAGGGCACCAACACGAAGTACCATACTTCCGCAGAGCATCCGCATCGACTTTACTACGAGGACTTCGATGGGAGCGGTACGCTCGACCTCGTCGAGGCCGAATACGAAGGCGAAACAGAGTATCCAGTTCGCGGCAGAAGTTGCTCGTCCCGATGCATGCCGTTTATCGCAGAAAAGTTTGGCACGTTCCACGATTTCTCGAAGGCATCGCTTTCGGATATCTATGAAATAGACAAAGGCAAGAAGCGGTTTCACGAAGTCACGACGCTGGAATCCGTCGTGCTGTGGAACGATGGCGAAGGATTTTTCGACGCCGAACCGCTCGGCTACCTCGCTCAATCGAGTCCAGCTTACGGTGTCGCCGTTGTGGATGTGGATGGCGATTCCAACTTGGACATTCTCCTCGCGAACAATTTCTTCGGCTCGCAACCGGAAACAAACTACATGGATGGTGGCCTTTGCCTGCTGGTGCGTGGAAATGGCGACAAGACGTTTGATGAAGTGTGGCCCGATAAAAGTGGACTCTCGATCAGCGGCGACTCAAACGGGTTGGCGATCGCAGATTTTGATCGCGATGGAAAGATGGACGCGATGATTGCTGTCAACAATGAACCGCTCGAGATCCTTGGCAATCAAACCGGCACGAAGCCCGGCGTCGTGATTGAATTGATTGGTTCTCCTGAAAATCGGTTTGCCGTTGGAGCTCAGGTGATTGTGGAATCAGATTCCGATAAACAAGCGTTTGAATTGTCCTCAGGCGGCAGCTATCTCTCGTCGTCGGTCGCTAACGAAGTCTCAATTGGAGCGACGCAGTTCGAAAAGCTGAAAAAAGTTACGGTTCGCTGGCCAGATGGAAAATACACCGTCAAAGAACCCAGTGACATTCAAGACGGCATGTTGCGCATTGAATACGAATCTCAGTAGAAAATCGGAACATTGCTTTTACACAACGTCAAAGTAGCACGTCTCTCCGAGACGTGGAAAATCGTCTCGGAGAGACGAGCTACGTAATTGCAACCCTAATTCTTAGCTGTATCGTTGCCCCAAAGAGCGCCGTTAGGTTTTTGAAACGACGAAGTCATTCTTCCCTTGATCCTAAGCCGCCTTCTTCTCTAGTGGCTGCAATGTCGCCGGATGCACTCCAGCCATGCGAGCAAGTTCTTGGCGAATCGCCGTGTTGAGCATTCGATGAACTTTGAAAACGACTTCCGTCGCTGGTGCACCATCGACCACACGATGGTCAAACGTCAACAGAACGCGACCGACTCCCCTCCGAGGCATCGGATCGACTCCGATCGTTGTCGTGTTCGGACCAAGGTGCATACTGCCGTACATTCCACGATGACCTGAAATGCTCATTCCAAACGTCCCCATGTGGAACGCTCTTTTGATGGGCCACACGTTGAACAATGTCCACCAAGCAAACCGTCGCAGCAGCGAAGGACATTTCGCGAACGTGATCTGATGTTTGAACTGCTTGATCTCTTCAACAGGAGCTTTTCGAAAGAAATCGTATTGCTCTTGCAAGTCGACCAACGTGTGATTGTTCGGCTCGTTAAATCGTGCGAACAGAAGTCGTTCCTCGCCGCGATACTCTCGAGACATCGTCATCATGGCGACGCTTTGATGGTGCTCATAGAGATGTCCCCAAGGAAACGAAACGTATCCTTGGCGGAGCATCGGTTCTTGCTCCGCGACCGCCGCGTAGGCTTTCATCACCAAAACGTTCCAACTGATCTTGGGTCTGGCCATGCGACGCAGTTTTGCAACCTCCTCCAATTCCCAATCGCCAGAAATTGAGGCAATAGGAATCCGGCTGGCCATACGAATCACGTCGTCAACCAGTCGTCGTCCATTTGTGAGTGCAATGCGTTTTCCCATGGACGAATTGTTGCAATTTCGACGATTTGCAACAACATCGATTTGTTACTCCCAATATTGCTCACAGCCGTCTTCGACTTTGAATTCGTCATGCGTTTCCAAAAACAATTTCATTTTCGAAGGTTTCGCAAACATCACAAATCGAACGTAGGAATTTCCGTAGGCATGTTGAAAAACGAAAAATCGTTCTTCGATTCCACGGCGTTCCAAAATTGCATTCAGCGCATCGCAAGCTGGTGCATTTTCGTACCAGCTCCAACTATTGCTCATTTGAAATTCATAAACGTACGGTGCTACCAATAATCGAACTCGATACCGATCATCCATATCATGGCATTCGACTTTCAAGCTGTCGCCCGTGAGCTCACAGATCCTCTCAAACAGACTCCCATCGAACCCAAAGTATTCTGGGTCAACAATGAATCCAAATCCAGCTGCTTGCAACGCAGCAAGCTTAAACTTCCTGATGCGAAAGGCTCCTTGCGATTCGCGCACACTATATTGGTAACCGGCTTTGGATTTAATGACGTCTTTAACCGTCAAAGGCCGTTCCAATTCGAAATTCTCATTGAACCAAACCATGAATTCGATCGCTCCGTCGGAATCTTCGAACCAGTAGTCTTCAATTTCTGGAATTCGCCTGGCAAACTTTTTCGCCAGATCAACAAAGCCAAACTTACGCGTAAACGCGAGGACTTCGAAGCGTTGAATTTCACTTTGGAATTCAAAAACATCGGGATCAGGTTTTAATGACACCTCAAACGCTTCACTCAAAAACGACCCCATTTCCTGACCTTGATCCAATGGCGTGTTTTCGCAGATCCGTTTGAAGATCCAATGAGCTTTATCAGACTTCCAACGTTCTTTCAAAATCCGAATCGTCTCCTCGACGCCAAAGTATTCGACACAAAGATCAAAGATCGTTCCAGCATGCTTTGATTTACTGAGTGCAGCGCGAAGGAGAGCTCGGTATTCGGACTCATCTGTCCAAGATTTGGCAGCCAAAACCGCCGACTCCAATTCGAAACGGCCTTGCGGATTCGAGATCGACTCCCGCATGAAAGGTTCAAACAACTTTCCACCGTGATTGGCAATTTCGCTGAAACATTGGCCGTGCAACGCCCCCAACCGTTCGGCCAGTTCTACAAATCGCTCCTG
>CALLUY010000139.1 GCA_938010615.1 uncultured Pirellulaceae bacterium
GCATTCTAATTGATAAAACACGTGAAAATTGAAAAAGCGAAGCGTTCCAATACAAGCCCGACGCGCAAGCGAGGGAGCAGGAAATCCTGGGAAATATCCGCTCGCTTGCGCTTCGGGCTTGTATTTGTGCAACTTCAAAACGCGTAAGCGAGGTACCAAGGCGCACCTCGCTTACGCATTTTGAAGTTGCACACTTTCAGTCACGAAGTGACGACATACATTAGCCATGGACGCAAGTCCGTGGTTACAGTGAATGAATCGCTGCAGAGTGCCGAAGGCACGGCAGGAGCCAAGCTTTGTACGACCGCAATTTTCCTGCCGTCCTTTCAGGACTGCCGATTAATGCATCTACGTTTTCCATGGACTTGCGTCCATGGCTAATACATGCCGTGCTTTCAGCACTAAATGAATATGATAACAAAGAATGATGTTGAAAAGCACGATCCGTATGATGCGTTTTCACAACACATGTGTACAAAAGGCAGCGGGTTCAACCGCGGCGAGTCACATTTCCCGGCGGTTTCCCATTTCGATCGTTTGGCACGGCCCGTGCATTACTGCAACGATATCAAACAACTCACGGGGACTAAAAAACATGACCAAGCTTATTGCCAAAACAGAAACATTCCTTGCTGGCGAATCAGGCACGACTTCTGTGGAATACGCTGTGATGCTCGCACTGATCATCGCCGTCTGCATCGCAGCGATCGCGGCTGTGGGTGGCTCAAACGGCAACATGTGGGCAGACAACTCGGCTCAAATCCAAACAGCGACGTCCAACTAAAGCCGGCTCAACTAGAGCTGGCACAACGAATCAGAGAGATCCTTCGACGATCTATAGAAAAAGCCTTGGTGGATGAGCCAAGGCTTTTTCATGCGCTAAGTTGAGACAGGAAGCCTACGTCACCTACGCTTTGTCGATTGCTCGCTTCATCGCAGTGCCCATGTCGGCAGGACTCTGAGCGACTTCAATGCCAGCGGCTTCCAATGCAGCCATCTTTTCGGCAGCTGTGCCTTTACCGCCACTGATGATCGCTCCAGCGTGGCCCATACGTTTTCCCGGAGGGGCCGTCTTGCCAGCGATGAAGGCGGCGACAGGCTTGGTGACGTTCTCTTTCACGTAAGCAGCCGCTTCTTCTTCTGCCGTTCCGCCGATTTCGCCCATCATCAGAATCGCTTCGGTTTCGTCATCTTCCTCGAACATTCTCAAACAGTCGATGAACGATGTGCCGACAATCGGATCGCCACCAAGGCCAACGCAAGTCGTTTGGCCAAGGCCCAGATTAGAAGTTTGCCAAACGCCTTCGTAAGTCAGCGTTCCACTGCGACTCATGATGCCAACTTTCCCCTTTTGGTGAATGTAGCCGGGCATGATGCCGATCTTGCATTCCTCCGGCGTGATCACGCCAGGGCAGTTAGGACCGACCAGCACAACGCCGGCGGCTTGAGCAGCTTTGTAAACCGGGACCATGTCGAGGACTGGAATGCCTTCGGTGATCGCACAGATACAAGGGATCTTGGCTTCGATGGCTTCCATGATCGCGGCCGCCGCAAAGCGTGGCGGGACGAAGATCATCGTTGCGTTGGCACCCGTTTGCTCAACGGCTTCAGCGACGGTGTCGAAAACTGGCAGACCAGCAACTTCTTGTCCGCCTTTTTTTGGTGTAACACCGCCGACCATCTTGGTGCCGTACTCGAGACATCCACGCGTGTGGAATTCGCCGACTTTGCCCGTGATGCCCTGACAGATGACGCGAGTGTCTTTGTTGATCAGGATACTCATGATTTTTTATTTCCGTTTTGTGTTGTTGGTTGTTTTGTTTAAGAGGCTACTGCCGGACTACTTGATTGCGGCGCAGACTTTTTCTGCGGCGTCGGTCAAGTCCGTTGCAGAAATCAAGTCGACATCGGACTCTTCGAGAATCCTGCGACCTTCTTCCACTTCAGTGCCCTCAAGTCGCACGACCAGCGGCACTTCAAAGCCAACCGTCTTCGCGGCTGAGACCAAAGCTTCGGCGATGGTTGAGCATTTCATGATGCCGCCGAAAATGTTAACCAATACGCCCTTAACATTTTTGTCCGAAAGGATAATTCGAAAGGCTTCGGTAACAGCCTCTGTTTTTGCCCCGCCACCGACGTCAAGAAAGTTCGCTGGCTGACCACCGTGCAGCTTGATGATGTCCATCGTGCTCATCGCCAGTCCGGCTCCATTGACCAGACAGCCAATGTTGCCTTCGAGTTTCACGTAACTAAGCCCTGCATCAGATGCACGAACTTCTGACTCTTCTTCTTCAGACAGGTCACGCATCTCGGAAACTTCGGCTTGACGGAACAGTGCGTTGGAATCAAAGTTCAATTTCGCATCGAGTGCGACTAGGTCTCCGGAGCCCGTTACGACCAATGGATTGATTTCCATCAGCGAACAGTCGAGATCAACGTACAGTTTGCAAAGAGCTTTCATGAACGTGTCGGCAGCTGCAACAGAGTCGCCAGAAAGTTCAAGCTTGTCACAAAGCGTTTTGATCTGGTCGGAGCTGATACCATCTGCAGGCTCGAAATTCTCCTTGAAGATTTTCTCTGGCGTTTCGTGAGCGACCTTTTCAATTTCGACGCCGCCTTCCTGAGAGCACATCAGCACGGGAAGCTTGTTCTCGCGATCGAGCACGATGCCGAGGTAAAGTTCGCGAGCGATATCGCAACCTGCTTCGACGATCACTTGATTGACTTGCTTGCCTTCGGGACCGGTTTGGATCGTGACCAAATGGTTGCCCAGCATTGCCTCAGCAGCAGCCTTGGCTTCGTCGGCCGATTTGCAAAGCTGAACGCCGTACTGTTTATCGTTCTCGATGAAAGTTCCCTTTCCGCGACCGCCTGCGTGAATCTGTGCTTTGACGACAGCGATCGCTCCGCCAAGCGCGTCGTAGGCAGCAGCGGCTTCGTCACCCGATCGGGCAACGCGATTCTCGAGCACTTTGACGCCAAACTTTTTGAAGAGTTCTTTTCCCTGGTATTCGTGGATTTTCATGGGACTTTCGTTTCGGGTATATGTTCCGGAATTATTCTCGACGGGGAATCTTTTGTCGTTTAACGACGAGCCAGAAGTGGCTCCGCCCAACGTCGCGAATAATCCGGGGATTGCAAGCCGAGGATTATAGTTGTCGCAAAATTTGATGGTCAACGGGACTCAGGCGATTGGACCGAAGTGAACGCTGAATTGTTCCTCAAAACCGACATTTTCGACCGGATATTCGACACGATCGACGTTGGATGTACTTCCGTGCCAGCGATGTCGACAATTTAACAGTCCTTTTCAACTGCGACCTCCAACCTCGCTAACGACTCCAATGACAACGCAACAAAACCCGACTGGGCCAGTGCCCAACCTTCCGGCCCAAGTTAGCGCTCAGGATCCCAACCCGCCTTCTCTGGTCGAATTGGCCAATCAACTGAATTCGGAATCAAGCGACAATCCCAACGTGGCGCCGAATCAGCCTCGTAAACCACAAGTCGTTTTTGTTGAGCAAAGCGAAACGCCAGCATTTTCCCAGATTATCGAAATACAGATCGATGCGGAATCCATGGCCCAAGCAGAAGCTGGCCTCGCCGAAGCTGCCGAACTCGCCGAACTGGCACAAGAGAATGTTCAAATGCCTTTTGCATTGCAAAACGAAAACGCATTGCAAAACGAAAACGAATTGCAAAACGAAAACGAATTGGAAACCGAAAGCGAATTGGAAACCGAAAGCGCACCGCCAAACGAAACCGAACAGACGACTCGTTTTGCAATCGATCCATTCCTCTACGAACTTGACGGCAAAGTCCCTGAAATGCCAACACTGCCGATTGTGGATCCAAAGCAGTTGACTGAGCGAGTCATCGCGAGAGAAACGTCTGGAGAGCATTTCGCGTGGCGATTGTTGGCCGAACCAGAAGTGATCGAAATAGCCGACACGACCGAAGAGATATCCCCGAACGGGACTGAAGCTCAAACGGAACCCAACGAGACTTGGACCGAAACGGAAGTCGTTGCTCAAGGTGACGGCGATGCCCACGGAGACTGCTTCTACGCCGAGCCCGGACAGGTCATTTCGATTGATGGCAATCAGGGCTTCGACCACATTGATTTGCGAAGCTACAACATCGATCACGCGACTTTCCAACCGGGAACAATTCTATTGCGTTCCGAAATTGATCCTGAAGCCGCCAACGAAGACGAACAGTCGCCGCCTCCGATTTCGATTCGGCATCGCGGCGTTCGGTTCGCAATTTTCAATGGCGAAGTTCGCGTCGAGCTCTAAGACAGAACTATCGGATTCTTGTTCCGCTTTCCTGTCGTGCCTTTCTGACCGAAGAAGCACCAGGCTGTGAGGTTCCAGTCAGATAATTGTCGATCTGGGCTTCGGTAAACATTTGCTGTCTTGCGATTTCCATTTCAACGAATGCTTTTCGAGCCGTAACATCTTTGAGAATGTATTCTCGAACTTCTTCGATGTCAGTGACTTTTGGCTTTGTTCGACCACGGCAATACAGGAACGTCCAGTAGTCACCCAGCTGAATGACTTTCGAAATCTCACCGGGCTCAAGACTGAACGCTTCGTTTTCAAGCGTCGGACGTCCAGAATACTTTTGAACTGGTGGAATGTGGCCGAAATTGTTCTTCGACATTGGCTCGACAGAGTACTGATTCGCGAGCTGACCAAAGAATTCTTCGGTTGGATTAGCGGTCGCCATTTTCCAAGTGTTTGACGCGGAGCGATGATCACTGAACATAATCGCTCGAACTTCAACTCTGGGACCGTAGTTGGCTTCGAAGCTTTTCTGCATGTCTTCTTCGGTAACATTGACTCGGTCTTTGACCAATTCCTTCAAAGCAATCGTCGGCCAAACTTCATCTTCGATGTAAAACTCAACTTTCGAAGGATCGTTCTGCGTCACAAACTCGAGGAAAGCCTGAATTTGTGGTTTACCATTGGCAACAAAACTTCGAGCCTCAGCGACGCGAGCAATTTCTTCGTCGATCAACTGACGCGTTCGCTCATCGTCAAGAGTTTTACCAGCTCCTCGTAGTGACTGTTCCAGCAAACGATTACGGATCAAAACCGCCAGCATCGTCTTACCGAATCGAACAATGCATTCCTCGGAAACAACCTTTTGCTGAACCGGTTTACCATTGACCATTGCCGCCACACCAGGGTTCTGGCGTCGCAATTCTGGATCGTTCATCACGTTGACGATTTTGGCGTTGGCTTGCATCTCCTCAAACATTTTCAATGCTGCACCACGCAGTTTATCGCGTGCAATCTCTGCTTCGATTCGTTTCGAATTGGCAGCGATCTCTGGCTCCCCAAGTTCCGTTGCCGGAATCTTTCGAATGCATTTCATGATGACAAACTGCTGCTCAACCGGAAACGGTTGTGAAAGTTCGCCGGGCTCGAGCGAGAACGCCATGTTTTCAAATTCCGGAAAACCGCTGTTGAGCCTCACCGGTGGAAGCAGCCCGCCGAGCGAAGCACTGTTGCGGTCGACCGAATTTTGTTTGCAGAGTTTTTCAAAAGACGCCGGATCTGATTCAGCAGCAACTCGAAGTTCGAGTGCTCTCTCTTTCGAGTTAACGACCAGTTGGCGAACTTGAACTTTCGGTCCGAATTCAAATTCGAGCCGTTCTTGGATCTCCTGTGGGCTAACTTTAGTCTGCGATGCGGCGAGGCGACGTAGAGCCAATTCGCTCCACAGAATGTCGCGTTTCAGCCGATCAACACTGATGTTTCTTTCATCACATTGAAGTTTGACATACTTTTCCGCTGTCCAACCGAGCTTTGCGGCGTTCTTAGTGAGTTCATCGTTAACGTCCTGCTCGGTGATGGTGATGCCCAGACGTTGACATTCGCTATAGACCAACATTTTGTTGATCAGGCTTTCGAGGACTTCGTTTCCGAATCGTCGCATGCATTCGTTGGCAACTTCCTGACGCGAGATCGAAGCACCGTTGACGACAGCCAGTGTTTGAACACGAGGCGCCTCCGTGGCTTCGTTGGTTTGCTGTGCCTGCCCGATTGCGGGGATGCAAACCGCGATCAGCGTGGCGATCGCGAGTGAAATTGAACGAAATTGATTGCTATTTGCGGTTACAAACGTTGCCATTGGGTCACTCCATTAACCTGATTTCCAGCGCATTGCGACTGCCGGTTCGGCAAGTCCGCGGGGATTCTTTAGGCGGAGTATGGAAATTGTTCCAAACGGGGTCAATTCCAGTCGGCACCGATTCATCGTTCGGCCGCTAGCAATGAAGCATCACGCTCCCTCTGACGCCTCTTACGATTCGAGCTCGGCAGCAAACTTCTGCTGCAAGCACTCCAAACCGCGATTTGCATCGTCGCCATCGACGACCACGTTGACGCGAACTTCCGAAGTACTAATCATCTCAACATTGATGCCAGCTTCGGCAAGTGCTTCGAAGGAACCCATCGCCACACCGGTATGGCTTCGCATTCCGATTCCGGAAACAGAGAGCTTCGCAATTCTCTCTTTGTAGTCAATTTTCTCACAGCCGTAAGTTTCTTTGGCCTTCTCTGCGACGGAGATCGCTTCCTGCAGTTGATCGCGTTTAACCGTGAACGTGATGTCAGCGATTTGCTCATTGTTAAAGCTCTGGACAATCATGTCGACGAAAACACCTTGCTTGGCGATGTCTTCGAACAGGCTTGCCGCCAAACCAGGACGGTTGGGAATCTTGCAGATCGTGATGCGAGCTTGTGTATCGTCGAGTTCAATGTCGTCGATCGTGAGTGCCTCCATGCCGATAACTTGAAGTCGCTCGATCACGTCCACCGCGCTGATTTCGCGAGGCGCGGGCACAAAGGACTCGTTTTCCTTTCCATCGGATTCGAGTTTATCCAATGTAAATTCGCCGTGAATCGTTCGCAAAGCGTCCAGTGCATTGCCGCGATCAACCAAGACCGAGATTTTGATTTCGCTGGTCGTGATGATCTCGAGGTTGATGTCCGCGTTGGCAAGTGCACGAAACATTCGATTGGCAACGCCGGCTTCGTGGGCCATCCCCAGCCCAACGGCTGAGACCTTGGACACGTCTATGTTCGCCGGAGCAAGTGTTCCGCCGAGCTCTTTGACGACGTCCGCAATGACTGCCACGGTTTCGTCGGCTTCGTCGCGTGGAACGGTGAAGCTAATGCTCGTCGTGTCGTCATCGCTGACGTTCTGAACGATCATGTCGACCGTAATCTTCTTCGCCGCGATGGGAGCAAAGATTTTGTGAATCGTCCCAGGCACATCGGGAACATCCATCACGCTGATCATCGCTTCGTCACGGGTTAGCGCTGCTCCACTAACAACCAAGCCTGCCGTGTCAGCGTCGTCAACAATTAGCGAACCGGCTGCGTCGCTCAAGCTACTTCGAACATGAATTGGAACGTTGAACTTTTTGCCGAACTCAATCGAGCGGCTGTGCATCACGCCAGCACCAAGACTCGCCAACTCCAACATTTCGTCGTAGCAGACTCGTGGAACGAGGCATGCTTCAGGGAGAACGCGTGGATCGGTCGTATAGATTCCGTCGACGTCGGTATAGATCTCGCATTGATCCGCGCCCAAGACTGCAGCAAGCGCGACTGCTGTTGTGTCGCTGCCGCCGCGACCGAGCGTGGTAATATTGAACTGTTCATCGATTCCCTGGAAGCCCGCCGCGATGACAATGTTACCTTCATCGAGCAGCTCTTTCATTCGATCCGTTGAAATCGATTGAATGCGAGCCTTCGTGTGAGAGCTATCCGTTTTGATTCCGATTTGGCCGCCAGTCAAACTAACCGCTTTGTAGCCCAACGAATCAATGGCCATCGCCATCAACGCGACGCTAACCTGTTCGCCAGTCGACAGCAGCATGTCCATCTCGCGCGCCGGCGGCTTCTCGTTGATCTCAGCAGCAAGCGCGACCAAAGTGTCGGTGTTTTTGCCCATCGCACTAACGACCATGACGACTTGGTGACCGTGCTGATGAGCGCGAACGGCTTTGCGAGCTGCCGAAAGGATCTTTTCACTATTGGCGACACTCGTGCCACCGAACTTTTGTACGACTAATGACATTTCAATGTTGGTTGATAGAAGAGAGCTCTAACGAAGCGATATTTATACTTGCGATGACTCAATTTCGAAACGGAAAACAATGTCCAAACGCGGAATTATGAACCAGAGTATTCCGAAGAACGGAATCATTTCCATTGTTGGCTCTGAAGGGGATTCGTTGTTGCGAGCGGCGTGCAAGTTGGCATCTATCGAAGCTACGAATCGCATTTGTCCTCTGCCTTGGGGATTCAGATGAATCATGCCATTTAACCACTCGGACCGATCGCGTGCGGATTGAGACGTTCGACCATGGCCGGAGCTTTGCTTGATAGAAAGCGCGTTTTCCCGGCACGCTATCAGCTTGGAAAGCTGAGCGACAATAACTAAGAACGAATATCCACAAACCGTCCTTCAGCCGCTGCCGCAGCCGCCATTGATGGCGACACGAGATGCGTTAATCCTCCGCGGCCCTGACGACCTTCGAAGTTTCGATTGCTGGTCGAAGCACATCGCTGCCCGGGCTCAAGCTTGTCCGGATTCATCGCCAGACACATGCTGCAACCAGCTTCCCGCCATTCAAATCCGGCCTCCAAGAACACTTTATCCAAGCCCTCTTCTTCGGCCTGTAGTTTCACTTGCCCGCTTCCCGGAACCACCATCGCTGCGACCTTATTTGAAACTTTACGACCGGCAATCGTGGAAGCAGCTTCGCGAAGATCTTCGATCCTTGAGTTTGTACAAGAGCCGATGAACACGCGATCGATTTCGATGTCTTCGATTTTCTGCCCGGCTTTGAGATTCATGTACTCGATCGCCAGTTCGGCCGACTGTTGCTCAACCGCGTCATCAAAGTCAGCTGGATTCGGAACAACGCCGTCAACACCGATCACCTGGCCGGGGTTCGTCCCCCAAGTCACCTGTGGAGCGATCTTTGATGCGTCAAAAATTTCGACGCGATCGTAAACGGCTCCTTCATCGGACGGCAACTGTCGCCAGCGAGCAGCAGCTGCATCGAAATCGGCGGGAGCATGTTCTTTCCCGCGAACGTAGTCGATCGTCGTTTCGTCTGGCGCGATCAATCCAGCGCGTGCTCCGCCTTCGATCGACATGTTGCAAATCGTCATGCGTTGCTCCATCGAAAGCGCACGAATTGCTTCGCCAGTGTATTCAAGAACATAGCCCGTGCCGCCGGAGGTTGAAATCTGTCCAATCAAGAACAGAATCAAATCCTTGCTGGTGACACCGTTGGACAACGTGTTGTCAAATCGTGCTTCGAATGTTTTCGGCTTCGTTTGCAACAACGTTTGAGTCGCCAACACGTGTTCGACTTCGCTGGTTCCGATCCCGAAAGCCAACGCTCCGAACGCGCCGTGCGTGGATGTATGTGAGTCGCCGCAAACGATCGTCATACCGGGCTGCGTCAATCCGAGCTCTGGACCGATCACATGCACGATGCCCTGCTTGGGGCTGTCGAGGTCGTAAAGCTTGACGTCGAAGTCACCGCAATTTTTCCGCAACGTTTCAATTTGCTTTCGCGAGATCACGTCGACAATCGGAAGATGTCGATCAATCGTGGGGACATTGTGGTCCTGCGTGGCAACGGTCAGATCAGGTCGGCGGACCTTGCGACCGGCGGCTCTCAACCCTTCAAATGCTTGCGGGCTGGTGACCTCATGGACCAAATGCAAGTCGATATAGAGCATCGTTTGCGTTGCCGGATCGTGGTGCACGACGTGCTGATCCCAGATTTTTTCGAAAAGGGTTTGCGGAGAGTTGGCGATCATGTCGATTCCAATAGGGATAATGTCGCAAAATTCAGTTTGCCCTTCGTGAGGGGCGACACATGTTTACGTTCAGGTATCATAAAGCTGATCCGAATTTTTCGGAAGTTTCCCTTTGGGCTCTTCTGACTAAATCAGGCTCATTTTTTGTAACCAGAGCCGTCCAACCCTTTACTTCCAATCGCGGTTTTTTACGCGGTCTATGATAAATGTCTGAAATCATCGAAGCGGTCGTCCTCGGAGTCGTCCAAGGACTGACCGAATTCCTTCCCGTTAGCAGCAGCGGCCACATTGAAATCGCTCGAGCATTGCTAAACGACGATGCGGCCGGAAAAGCATCCGTGTTGATGACGGTAGTTCTGCACTTTGCGACGGCACTCAGCACTGTGGTTGTGTTTCGCAAGGAAGTAGGCGAAATCCTGAAAGGTCTCTTTCAGTTCAAATACAACGAGCACACGGAATTCACGCTGAAGATCATTCTCTCGATGATCCCTGCGGCACTAGTCGGCATCCTGTTCGACGATTACATCGATGGCTTGTTCAACAAGAACATGCTGCTAGTTGGTTGCATGTTGCTGGTGACCGGAGTTTTACTTTTGCTCGCCGATCGAGCGACGAAAACGGAAAAGTCCGTCGGCTTTGGAAGTGCGCTGATCGTCGGGATCTCGCAAGCGATCGCGATCCTGCCTGGAATTTCTAGGTCGGGTGCGACGATTTCAACGTGTGTTCTGCTGGGCATCGACCGATCGAAAGCGGCACGTTTTTCGTTCCTGATGGTGGTGCCGCTGATCTTTGGAAAGATGGCGAAGGATCTTCTCGACGGTGAACTTGGCGCCGTCGGCGATCAGGCGCCCCCCCTAATCGTCGGGTTCGCTGTGGCCTTTTTCACGGGACTGCTGGCATGCACGTGGATGATTTCATTGGTGAAGGCAGCAAAGCTGAGTTGGTTTTCGTGGTATTGCTTTGTGGTCGGTGTCATCGCGATTGCGGCCCACTTTATTGCTTAGGCAACGATTTCCCCGTGTTATCTGTATCTTTCCCAATACAAGCCCGAAGCGCAAGCGAGTGAATACTGGGCACCATGAAATGCCGGGAAATATTCACTCGCTTGCGCTTTTTGATGTTGCGCATTTAAGATGGAATTTCTTGTTTTACATAACAAAACACGTGAAAATTGAAAAATGCGAAGCGTTGCAATACAAGCCCGACGCGCAAGCGAGGGAGCAGGAAATCCTCGGAAATCCACCCTCGCTTGCGCGTCGGGCTTGTATTTGCGCAACATCCAAAAGCGCAAGCGAGTGGTCAGTCGCTTTAGGAACTCGCCCAAACCGGTGATCACTCGTTTGCGCGGAAATTGTATGGTTTGGGTTGTGCGTGCAGATCCTAACCCGAAGCGTAAGTTTTGAAGTTGCGCACATTTTTATTCCGAAGGAATTTCAGCCATTAGCCGGAGGTCGAGCGTAGCGACCACCTCGGAACTCTAAGGATGCACGATCCGATCCTGAAGGGATCGTAGTAAACCTGCTGTGATCCCTTCGGGATCATGTTTGCTTTCGACCGAATCCGGTGATGGCGCTGCGCTTATCACCGGCTAATAGCTTGAATCCCTTCGGGATGGGCCAAAATAGCGAAACTTTAAAACTTGCGCTTTGGGTTTGTACTGAAGCAGTCCGCTTTGCGAAAACTCAAAGCCTCGGAGAAGCCCGATACTTTTCAGATCCAGTATCCCGTCAGCATGACGATCAAAAAGATAGCGGCCATAAACCCAAGCACCCAGATGGCGGTCTTGATCGAGTAGATCACAATTTCGCGCAATTGTTCATGGCGGGTCGCTCCGTAACACAAACTCACGACGACGATCAGGGGCAACGAGTACCAGATTTTTGCGATCGCTGAAAACAAGATGATGGTTGCGATAGGCATCATAAATCACCCTTCACTTTATTCTTTCGCTTTTCCAATTCTTCCTTCTGGGCCATTGTGATGATCGCAGGTCCGCAGAAGGCGTCGTAAATGGCCAGCATATTCAATAGCCCTGCGACTAACGTATACAGCACGCCAATTTCAAACATGTGCTTATAGTCGAAATGCCACATCCCCAACGAATCGGCGTCATTGAGACTGATGGGGCCAGGCGGCGGCGCCATCAGTCCGTCCTTTAACGTCCGTTCTCGTGGGATGTCTTCCTGCGTGCGGTCCACTTTGTGGTAACGCATCCCCACGTTTTCATAGTCGGCTGGGAACCTTTCGCAAAGCTCGAAAAACGGATCCTTTCCGCCAGACGTTTTGATCGATTGAACCACAGCCGGAAGCGCTGGCAATCCGACGCCAACCTGACCGATGTAGTAGTAGTTGAGCTTGCCCATCGAATCCGTTGCGTAAACACAGCGTCCGCGACCAAGCCCCAGTCCATACAGGAACGTCGACATGATGCAAACCATGAACAATAGTCCTTTGGCGTAGCGGCCCTGATAGATGTGGCCGGCTCCGGGGAACAGCCAAGCTAAAAACGCAGCCCAATACTGATCTTTCAGGTTTACGTGGACTGGTTCGCCCTCGGGCTGCGTGTAAACTATTTCTGGCATGACTTGCGCTTAAAGTTCGGATTCAGAATTCGAATGATTTTACCCTGATTGCACGAGCTTTGAACAGATCAAACGGGGCGTCCGTTTAGGGTTCGCAAACTTCACACACTTGGCGATTTCATGGCAGAACGATTCTTCTTAAGCCAACCCGTTGTTGACCAAAAAGTTAGTTTGGCGGACGACCAAGCCCACCATCTTGCTCGGGTAATGCGAGCCAAGTCCGGCGATGAAGTGATGCTTTTTGACGGCTGCGGCAATGAATACCTCGCTGTCGTGGATGAAGTTTCGAAAAAGAGCGTCGACCTGTCGATCAAAACGTCGAATTTCACAGCCGACCCGAACCTTCCGGAAATTGTGGTCGCTTGTGCCCTGCCCAAGGGCGATCGGCAAAAGTTTCTGATTGAAAAGATGGTGGAACTGGGAGCCAATCGCTTCGTGCCGCTGAAAACAGCTCGCTCCGTCGCGGAAGCTTCCAGCAAAGTCATCGATCGAATCGAGAAACAGGTCATCGAAGCCAGCAAACAATGTCGCCGAAGCTGGCTGATGGAAGTCAGTCCTCAAGCCACGATTGCTTCCCTTTTGGATTCGTTCCAAGACTTCAAAGGCAGTCGTCTGGTTGCCGATCCTTACGCCAACCACAATGATTTATTGCTGCGTGATGAAGCTTGCGTTATCGCGGTCGGTCCCGAAGGCGGATTTGCGGCAGATGAAAGTCAGCTCTTCGCTGACGCGGATTGGACGCCGGTTTGCTTCAGCCCCAACGTGCTTCGAATCGAAACTGCGGCAGCCGCTGCGGTGGCGATTGCTCGTCAGTCAAAATTTAAAAAGTCAAATTCCTGAAACAGGTAACACTATGAGTTGGTCCGATCGTATCGCAGAACTGGATGAACAGAGCCAGCAGATAGAACTTGGTGGTGGTCAGAAATCAATCGACCGTCAGCACTCAAAAGGTCGCATGACGGCTCGCGAAAGAATCGCTGCGCTGCTCGATGATCCCGATAGCTTCCTCGAACTCGGACGTTGGGCCGCCTGGAACATGTACACAGAGTGGGGCGGCTCTGTTTCGGCCAGCGTCATTTGCGGCGTTGGCAAAATCGAAGGCCGTAGTGTCATGATCATCGCCAACGACGCGACGATCAAAGCAGGTGCTTTCTTTCCGATGACGTGCAAGAAGGTTCTACGAGCCCAAAGAATCGCAATGCGATCGCACTTGCCGTTGTTGTACTTGGTCGATTCGGCTGGCGTGTTCTTGCCGTTGCAGGACGAGATCTTTCCCGATGAAGATGACTTCGGTCGCATCTTTCGAAACAATGCGGTCGCTTCTGCGATGGGCATTCCCCAGATCGCAGCGATCATGGGTAACTGCGTTGCTGGCGGCGGATACTTGCCGGTGCTCTGTGACAAACTGGTGATGACCGAAGGCAGTGGACTGTATCTCGCCGGACCAGCGCTCGTAAAAAGCGCGATCGGCCAAGAAGTAACTTCCGAAGAACTGGGCGGAGCAGAAATGCATTCGGAAGTCTCCGGAACGATTGACTTTCGAGAACCGAACGACGAAGCGGCGATCGAACGTGTCAAGCAATTGATGAAGGCGTTGCCGGTCGATCGGGAAGCAGATCAGTACGCTCGAGATTCAACAGATCCAACGGAACCAGAGAGCCCAGTAGAAAACATTTGCGATTCGACGCCGTTCGATCCACAGGAGCGATTCGATGTGCGAGACACGATTCGTCACATCATCGATGCCGATTCGATGCTTGAATTCAAAGCCGACTATGGCCAGACGATTGTCTGTGCATACGCTCGGATCAACGGGTATCGCGTTGGCATCATTGCGAATCAACGAAACGTGGTGAAGTCAAAATCCGAAGGCCTTCAAATGGGCGGCGTCATCTACCACGACAGCGCCGACAAAGAAGCTCGCTTCATCATGGACTGCAACCAAACTTGGACGCCGATCATCTTCTTGCAGGACGTGATGGGCTTCATGGTCGGCCGCGACAGCGAGCAGGCCGGGATCATTCGCGCGGGAGCCAAAGTCGTCAATGCGATCTCGAACAGTCGCGTCCCGAAGATCACGATCATCACTGGCGGAAGTTACGGAGCCGGGAATTACGCGATGTGCGGCAAGGCCTTTGATCCTCGCTTCATTTTCGCCTGGCCGAACGCTCGCTACGCCGTGATGGGCGGAAAGACAGCTGCCAAAACGATCCTCGACATCAACATCGCCGCGATGCGCCGGGCAGGGAACGAACCGGACGCCGAAGAGATGGAGGCCTTGCGCGAAAAAGTCGAACAGTCATACGAAGACACCACCGACATCCGCCACGCCGCCAGTCGACTGTGGGTAGATGGCATCATCAATCCTCAAGACACTCGCAAGGTTTTGATTTCTGCTCTGGAGGCCGTTACACAGCATGCCGACGAAGAGCCGTTTCGCACCGGTGTTTATCAGGTTTGATCAAGCATTCTGGCCACACTCGCCTGTGAGGTTACGTCGGTGTGTCGGACCGGTGGGTGCCTAATTTCCTCTACAAATCCTTGCAGCCCGGAGGGCGAAATATCCCTGCCGGTGGCGTGAGCCACCGGAACCATGTCAAATGCTTCAAAGCCCAGAGGGCGACACATCTGTCATCAAGAAGGAAAACTGATCGCCATGGCCCGGGAGTAACTCTTTCGAAAAAAATGTGTCGGCCTCCGGGCTTGAGTATCAACACAGCCAAAGTCCGGTAGCTGACGCCACCGGCAATGATGTGCCGCCCGGACGGGCTAATCGCCAATTCCAACGAGCACACCGGTCACATCGGCTGTTCTTACCCCACGACTGACATTCGGCTCTCCACCAGTCATCCGTGGGTCGATCGCATTATCGACCCTCAGGATACGCGTTCGGTGCAAATGTCAGCGTTGGAAACAGCCACTCAGCACGCAAACGATCAGCCAATCGCGACGGGGCCTTTCCCGGTGCAGCGAGATCTGCACCGTGGCTTCCATAAGCACATGATATCCGTATAATCTGCGATTCGACATTTCTGACCGGCCGAACAGGATTGGCTGAAACGGATGTCTGACTCAATCAGTGAGATCATTTCGGTGGCTGCCTCGACTTCCGATCAACGTATTCTTGTCCTCGATTTTGGATCCCAATACGCACAGCTAATTGCCCGGCGAGTCCGAGAGCAAAGCGTTTACTGCGAAATTGTTCGCCACAACATCACGCCTGAGCAAATCAAGGCTCACAAACCAAACGGCTTGATCCTTTCTGGCGGACCGAACAGTGTCTACGAAGACGGCGCTCCGAAGTGCGATCCGGGGATTTTCGATCTGGGCATTCCAGTACTCGGCATTTGCTACGGCATGCAGCTTGTCTGCGATCACCTCGGCGGAAAAGTCGACAGCACGCCGACTCGGGAATACGGTCGGGCGACGTGCACCGTTGTCCAAAAAGATCCAATCCTCGAAGGCTTCCCGGACGAAGATCAAGTTTGGATGAGCCACGGAGATCAAGTTCATCAAGTTAGCGATGACTTCGTCGGCCTGGCAAAAACGGAAACTTGTCCGCTGGCGGCAGTGAAGCACAAGACGCTCCCTGTGTACGCGTTGCAATTCCATCCCGAGGTGACGCACACGCCGAACGGATCCGTCATTCTGCGAAACTTTCTGTACGAAATTTGCGGCTGCACGGGAACGTGGAAGCTAACTGACTTCGCCGATGAAATGATTGCCAAGATCCGCGAACAGGTCGGAGACGATCGCGTCATCTGCGGACTGTCTGGCGGCGTTGACTCGTCAGTCGTTGCAGCGCTGCTATACAAAGCCATCGGCTCGCAGCTCAGTTGTATTTTGGTAGACAACGGTTTGCTGCGGAAGAATGAAGCCGATGTTGTTGTCGAGCAATTCACCGATCATTTCAAAGCTGACTTGCATGTCGTCGATGGAAAGGATCAATTCCTCGAAACGCTTGCCGGTGTTACCGAGCCACAGGAAAAGCGTCGCCGCATTGGCCATACGTTTATCGAATGCTTCAAAGCCGAATCGGAATCGATCGAAAACGTAAAGTATTTGGCGCAAGGGACGCTCTACCCCGACGTCATCGAAAGTGGAGCTGCTCCTGACGGTCCGGCGGCAACCATCAAACTGCATCACAATGTCGGCGGACTTCCAGAGGAGCTTGGGTTCGAGCTAATCGAACCTTTGCGCGACCTGTTCAAAGACGAAGTCCGGCAGCTTGGAATTGAACTTGGATTGCCGGAGCATCTCGTTTGGCGACATCCGTTCCCGGGTCCAGGCCTGGCGGTTCGGTGTCTGGGCGAAGTCGTCGAACCGAAGCTAAAAGTTCTTCGCGAAGCTGACGCGATCGTGATCGAAGAGATCATGGAAGCCGGGCTCTATCGTGAAACGTCCCAGTTGTTTGCCGTGCTGCTGCCAGTGCAGAGCGTCGGTGTGATGGGCGATGCGAGGACGTACGAAAACGCATTGGTCATTCGCTGCGTCAATACAGACGACTTCATGACTGCCGACTGGTCTCATTTGCCCTACGAAGTGCTCGGCAAGATGTCGACTCGAATCATCAATGAAGTCAACGGCGTCAATCGAGTCTGCTACGACATCAGCTCCAAGCCACCTGCGACCATCGAGTGGGAATAGTGTTTGCGGGCAGGCCGCTGGCAATACAAGCCCGACGCGCAAGCGAGGGGTCTCAATACAAGCCCGACGCGCAAGCGAGGGGATATTTCCGAGGATTTCCCGATCCCTCGCTTGCGCGTCGGGCTTGTATTGGAACGCTTCGCTTTTTTTAATCTTCACGTGTTTTGTCAAGTAGAATGCGAAATCTTGTCTCAAATGTGCAACTTCAAACCGCGCAAGCGAGGTGCGTCCAGGTACCTCGCTCACGCGTCGGGTTGTGATTGCCAGTATGAACTTGCGTAACCGCCCATGCAATTTCCTAGCGATCGAGGGATCGCCTCGAAAATATCCGCTCGCTTGCGCGTTTTGAAGTTGCACATATTTTTATTCCGAAGGAATTTCAGCCATTAGCCGGAGGTCGAGCGTAGCGACCACCTCCGGAACCCTAAGGACGCACGTATTCGATCCTGAAGACCGAATCCGGTGATGGCGCTGCGCTTATCACCGGCTAATAGCTTGAGTCCCTTCGGGATGGGCCGAAGGCACGGCAGGAGCCAAGCTTTGGACTACCGCAATTTTCCTGCCGTCCTTTCAGGACTACCGATTAACGCATCAACGTTTCCATTGACTTGCGCCCATGGCTAATACATGCCGTGCTTTCAGCACTAAACACGATCACAAGCCAGAGGCTTATGCCACCTCAGCTAAGCAAGCCGCAAACTTTCTGTCACCCACAAAACCGCTCGCTGAAGACTCCGTTTTCGCCGTGACAATCCGAATCGACTCGAACCCCTCAAACGCGCGGGTATTTTTTGACTCTGGAATATAGTCAGGAATCAAAACATGTTTCGAGCCATCATATTGCCGGTCCTTTTTATGGGACTGATCGGAGGGCCTATGCTCTATTCGCATCATCAACGGCGGAACGCGAACTTCAATCCGCAAATGCAACAAAATCAGTTGCCCTCCAATGCACCGTGGCAAACCGCTGGCTTTCGCTACGGAAGTACGAACCCAAACAATTCGGGTCGCACAACTGCTGCTGGTATTGAAATGGGATTCCCAAACGTGGCGTCTCCGCAGCCTTCAACAAGTTTTCCACCAACCGTTTCGCCAAACATTGTTTCGACAAATGTGGTTCAACGTGTTCCGCTTATTCAAGGTGGGCAACCTGTCGGTGGGACGAACGTGCCCAATGCAATTCCTGTTAACAACTCAGCCTTCCCGGGTTTCAGCAACGATCAAAATCAAGCGTGGAATCAACCCGGCATGGTCGCAGACCTTGGGAAAATGGAAACGATGGTCTTTGCAGGCGATGCCAACGGTCCCGACCTTTCGGCTGGGCCAATGAGCTTCACGCCTACGATCGATTTGTCTTCGCTGTTTCGATTCGACATAACGAAGCAGTCTGTCACATCTCGCTGGGATCGCGTATCGACTTGTCCGGCCGACCAAGGACTTCACGGAATGCGTGTTGCTCTTGTAACCGGCACAAACTCCTGGGACTTGCACGGTTCTCTTACTTACTACTTTGACGCAACTCATCGCCTGCAACGAATCACGTATCGGGGATGGACGGGCGATGCAACGCGTCTGTTGCAAACGCTTCAAAAATCGCATCGACTCCAGGCAAAACCAACGCATTGGGCCGGCCTATACCTTTCCAAACGCAGCGGTCTTTTGATGAAGCATCCTGCGGTGATCGACAAAAGTAATCCCGTTCAGCAGTTGGCTTTGATATTGGAAATCAACAATCCAAGGGGAAAGACTCCTTTGAGCAATGATTTCCAGAGTCTTTTACCCGCAGCGATGGCGACTCAATAATTTACAATTTGTTGAGGCACGTTTTGCGGACGCGTTATCCACACACTGTCAACAATTTTCTCGCCGTGGTGCGTGTTGAAATTTGACAAAGTTTTCGAAAACGTCGGCGGTAAAATTCCGTTTTGCATTTTCTTAACGTGAAACTCAATTACGCCTTTGACAGGGATGCTAGCAATCCTAAAATCGCGGCTCAGTGATCGGAACTGAGGGCGACGCAACGATGCGGCCAGCAGTTCCAATTTTAATGGAATTGATGTGATCTTTGATCCATCAAGTTCGATAAGCCTCAGGATGTGACTTTGTCGACTCAGGATTCATCTCCACTCCCCACCGACCAGCGCCAGATTCAGGTTGCGAAAGCGATTACGGAATCTCTGACTGATCAAATCGGATCCACTATCTTCGAGATGTGGTTCGAAGGTGCGAATCCGATCACGTTCGATGGAGAGCGAGTCTTCGTATTTGCGGCCAACGCATTTAGTCTTTCTCGGCTACAGTCAAGATTTTCTGGCGATGTCAAAGAAGCCGTCCACCGGATTGCCGGGCCGGAGACTTCGATTCAATTCGCAACGCGGTCGGAAGCAGTTTCAAACGAAGCAAACGCAGTTTCCAAGGAAGCGATTGAAACGGTTCAAGTCGATCACGACACAACCGATGCAGGCTTCATCGAAGAGAAAGATCCTCAAACGTTCTTTCCGTTTCACCAACCGAATGACTCGCAGTCGCACTCTCCTAAATCGCGTAACAAGAATTCGAAGTCGGCTCGCTACGTTAAGTCATACTGGTTCGGCGATGAGAATCGATTGGCTCGTGCGTCGGTCGAACAAGTCTTCGACCATCCCGGTGAGTTTTCACCGTTGTTGATTTACGGCCCAACGGGAAGTGGGAAGTCTCACCTTCTCGAGGCGATCGTTAACGATTTTCGTCGGCGTCTTCGTCGCAGTCGTTGCATGTACCTTTCGGCAGAACAGTTCACCACCGAATTCATTGGCTCCCTTCGGGGCGGAAGTGGCTTGCCGATGTTCCGTCGTCGTTATCGCGACCTCGACATTTTGGCGATCGATGACATTCAATTCTTTTCCAGTAAGCGTGCGACGCTGAATGAATTTTTGCAGACCGTCGACCATCTTGCTCGAGCTGGAAAACAGGTCGTCGTTTCCGCGGACCGTCCTCCAATTGAACTCGAAGGCATCGGCAACGACCTTGCGGCTCGACTCACTGGCGGATTGACTTGTCCGTTGCAGTATCCAAGCTTCGAAGGTCGAGTTTCGATCATCGAGAGCATTTGTCAGCAGCGTGGATTCGCGATTCCGATGGACGTTCGCGAGCTGATTGCTCAGCACATGACGCGTGACGTCCGTAGAATTCTTGGTGCGATCAATCGCCTGTATGCCGTTTCGGTGTCACTTCAGGAAAAAGTAACGATGAACCTCGCACAAGATGTGCTCAGTGATTTGCTGGCTTTCTCTTCGATTGGCGCTACCATCAACGGCATCGAGCAGGCAGTTTGCGATTTCTGCGGCGTGAAGTCGAACGAAATTCGCTCATCGAGTCGCCGCAAGCGAGTCAGCGTGGCTCGGATGTTGGCCATGTATTTGGCTCGACAGCATACTGGTGCTGCATTTTCAGAGATCGGCGATCACTTCGGCAACCGCAAGCACAGTACGGCGATTGCGGCTGAAAAGAAAGTTGCCGGTTGGATCGAAGCGAGCGAAAGCATTTCGTTGCCCAACGCCAGCTATCCTGCGGACGAAGTCATTCGACGCATCGAATCGATCCTTCGCGTCGGTTAGAACTGCTCGTCGTTTTCTTGACTGCGTTTTAGTCGCGAAGCGACGGCAGGCATTAGCCATGGACGTAAGTCCATGGAACGCGTTTCAAATGTTAACGAAAGTCGCGAAGCGACGGCATGAGGTTTGATGTCTTCGTGCCACGGAATTTTCGTTCGCGTCGTATTTTCTACCAAATGCCGCCATACCGTTTTGGCGACGTCTTGGCGTGACCGTCTGTATGCCTACATCGGAGGGGGGTGACTGGCTTCCTGTCGTCGCTTCGCGACTGGGTGAGGATTGGGGACACGGTTTCCATGGACTCGCGTCCATGGCTAATACCTGCCGTCACTTCGTGACTCAGTTAGGACGACCAACACCCAAACTTCCAACTCCCCAAACCCCCGTTCTGCGCAGCCCCTTGCTAGCAACCCAAACCAAATCAGCTTTCACCACAGCAAAAGATAGCCGTTCGGATTGTGGTTGACGTTCACCCGCTGAATCGCCAACATCCCCGCCCAGATTAACCCGCTCCAACCAGCCGTTGCTGGTGCCTTGAAACCAAGCTACCGATGAAGCCTTTCTTTCGCGCAGTTCTAATGTCGCTCCGCTACAAGTGGTCGATCCTTGGAGCAGTCGTATGCGCGATCATGATTTCGTTTCTTTGGTCCTTCAGCATCTCGGCAATTCTGCCCGTCGTCCAGGTTGTCCTCAAAGGTGAGACGTTTCACGATTGGGTCGACAGCGAGATTGAAAACTCAAAGAACTCGATTGCGAAACTGGAATCGGAGATCGCCGATTACAAGAGCAACATTGCCGACGAATCGACCGCCGAAGACGAACGCGACCGAATGAAACTGCGGCTTTACACCAGTGAAGATCGGTTAGAATCCGAGAACGCGTTGCTCGTTCGCTACGACACAAAAATAAAGCCCTACGTTACCGACTGGGCGCCGGACGATCCCTTCAAAACACTCGTCGCCGCGATGGGATTATTGCTGGTTCTGACGTTGCTAAAAGGCTGCTTTCTGGTTGCCAGCGCGTATTTGACCGCCCGCGTTGCCAGCAAGACGGTCATGGATTTACGGCGAATCTACTATCGCAAAGCCCTAGAACTCGACCAGCGACGTATCGACCGTTTGGGCACATCAAACATGATGACTCACCTGTCGCACAACATGCTGATGGTCAGCAGCGGCCTAAAAGTCTTCTACGGAAAGTGCCTTCGTGAGCCGTTGAAGATGGTGACCTGCCTAGCATTGGCGGCCTATATTTCGCTTCCCCTTCTGTTATTTTCACTGATCATATTGCCAGCCGGATACTTTCTGGTTCGAAACGTTTCCAGTCGAATGAAGCGGTCCACAGAAAACGAAATGCAGGGCATGGCCGATGTCTTTCAAACGCTGATCGAGACGTTTCAAAAAGTCAAAACGGTCCGTCTCTTCAACGGAGAACAAGCCGAACGACGACGATTCCGCAAGAACGCCAACACGCTTTACCACATGAGCGTCAGAATCTCATTGTACGATTCGATCCTCAGACCACTCTCCGAATTGCTCGGCATCATTTCGATCGCCCTCGCCATTCTCGCGGGAGCGTGGCTGGTGCTGAACCAAGAAACGAAGTTGCTTGGCATTCAAATGAGCGAAACTCCGATTCGTCCTGTGACGTTGTTATACTTCTATGCTTTGCTTGCCGCCGCCAGTGATCCAGCACGTAAAATGACCGAAGTCGTCAACGTCATCATTCGAGGAAACACGGCTTGCGAAAACCTGTTCAAAACTTACGACGTCGAAAATCAAGTCAGGACTCCAGACTCTCCTGTTCCAGTTCCGCAGCACTGTGAAACAATCACGTTTGACGATGTTCTCTTCGCATACAAACCGAAGCAACCCGTCATTCGTCGTGTCTCATTGGAGATACCTCACAAGCAAACGCTGGCGATCGTCGGAGGCAACGGTTCCGGAAAATCGACGCTGATGAACTTGCTGTGCCGATTTTACGATCCAAATCGCGGCCGCATCATGATCGATGGCGTCGACATCAAGGACGTGAGTCCTCGAAAGCTTCGTCGACAAATCGCTTGGGTGACTCAGGACTCCGTTCTGTTCCACGGTTCAATCCGCGAGAACATTCTTTACGGCAAGCCGAAAGCCACCGACGCGGAACTCGAAGACGCGGTTCAAGTTGCGAAACTGCACGACTTTGTTGACACAATGCCCGATGGTCTCGACTCAATGATCGGCGACAACGGTAGCCACCTATCAGCTGGACAACGTCAACGCGTCGCGATCGCCAGAGCGGTCCTTGCTAATCCACGAATTCTGATTCTCGATGAAGCGACCAGTCAAGTCGACGGACAAACGGAATCTCTAATCCACGGCGAACTGGAATCTTTCATTCGCGGTCGCACGACGATTATCGTCACGCATCGCGAGTCTTCGCTTTGCCTCGCGGATCGCGTGATCGTTATGCGTCTAGGTCGCATCGTGAGCGACAGCACCGTGGAAGAGGCCGTCGAAAACAGTCGACCTTTCCAACATCTGTTCAAGCGGACAGCTTAAGAATTCACCTGCTGGGCAAGTGAATACAGTTCTCACGCTGACCGCTAGCAGCACTCCCAGCAACGACCTGTTACCCGACCGAGCAGCCTGCTAAAGTCCCGCCGAGATGAGGCCGTACTTTTTACTTAATCGTTAAAACTTAACAAGTTTATACTTCGTTCTGCCGATTTAAATGATGTTGGTAAACCCAATGCCATACAAGAATCCAGCCGAATCCTCGCCTTCGCGGCTCGCCATTCAGGATAGACCATGAAACTTTTTCGTTCGCGAAAGAAAAAAGAAACTTCAGAATCAAAACGCAGACGCGTTCTATTCGTTTCGCATGAAGCGACTCGTACGGGCGCGCCTAAGATCATATTGAACATCCTGAAGCATTTTCACGCGCAGTGTGATATTCAATGTGAGACACTGCTGCATAGTGGTGGATTTCTAGCATCCGAATTCGAGCAAAACGGAATCGTTGACTGCATGAATCTTCCTCGCGAACCCGGCGAGGAACTCACCAAACGAGTCGCAAAGTTCGTCGGTCGCGAAAAAGGAAACGTTCCCGTGATGGCCGTTTGCAACAGCATGGAATCTCGATTCGTTGCTGAAGAATTGGCTAACCATGGCGTGCCACTCATTTCGCTTGTTCACGAACTGCCTTCATCGTACACACACCAGGACTACACGACAGTATTCGATGCATCACACCGAATTGTTTTCCCGGTCCATGCCGTTCGCGAAGCAACGGAAGCTTTCACCGACGTGCCATATGGAAAAGGTCTGGTTCTGTCGCAGGGTTTATTGAATCCAAAATTCGGAACCAGCATCACTCGCGAAGAATCTCATCAGCGAATTCGCCAAGAGCTTGGCCTGCCAGAAAACGCGTTTATTGTTCTTGGCTGTGGCACGCTGGATCTTCGCAAAGGAATTGATCACTACGTCAACGTTGCTCGGACGGCGGTATCACAAAATCAATCAAGCACTCCCATCCACTTTGTCTGGGTCGGGGAAGGACCTCGCTGGACTCATTCGCCCTATCACTACGTGCAGTTGGATCTAAAGAATTCGCCTGCTCGTGGCCACGTACATTTCATTGGTGAACGCGAAGATGTTGAGCCCTATTTCATGGGTTCTGATGCGTTCTTGCTGACATCGCGTGTCGATCCGTTCCCATGTGTAATCCATGAAGCGATGGCTTCAAGCTTGCCCGTCATCACTTTCTCGGATTCAGGTGGCGCTGCAGAAGCCGTCGGAAATGGTTCCGGGTTTGTTGTGCCATACGGAGACTACAATCACGCCGGAAACGTCATTCGCATGCTCGCTGGGCAACCAGAAATTGCATCTGGAATGAGAGAGAAATCGATCGAGCGAGTGCACACTCGTTACCGCTTCGACGATTACGCAGACAAGCTAATTGATGTTTGCGAATCGATCCTCGGCTATGAGATCCGTCACCAAGGAATGCCCGCGACCGCGATGCCGCCAGCACCAGCAGCAACCTATCCTGCTGCGATGCCACCAACCACAACGTACGCGCCTGCGATGCCGCCAGCAACAATGCCGCCAGCGTCCGCACCGAGTGACCCTGCGAACAGCGTCGGTACGTATCCTTCTACGATCCCAATGCACACTCGACCACCAGTACCATCTTACGGCCACGACCAACAACGGGCTGCGTAAGCTATTGTCGTAAGTAAGCCATTGTCGCTCAGCATTCCAAACTGAAAGCGGGCCGAGGCGAACCGTTTGCCCTCTGAAACGCGGCGCCGGACGTTCCACGTTCTCATCCGTCCGTATTGGGCGCAAAGAACCAAGCGACATTGGTTCCGATTCTAACGATCAATCGGATTCGGCCGGCCGTCCACTGGATTGAATCGTTCTCACGCATCAGGTCGCACCGCGCGGTCATTCCTGCAAGCTACGCTTTGAAAACTGCGTAGCTTATATGGAATTTGACCGTGATCGTAAAATCAACCACTCTTTCATCGCTAGAAAATGTCGCAACTCAAACCGCGACGACTCGCGTGCTTCATCTCATCAATGGTGAACATTTTGCGGGAGCCGAACGGGTTCAAGACCTATTGGCAATGGCGTTGCCCCAATTCGGATTTGAAGCAGGATTCGCTTGCGTCAAAGCGGACAAGTTCCCCGATGTCAGGCGATCCGAAGTGCCCCTTTACGAACTCGAAATGCGTAACAAGTTGGACGTCTTCTGCTACCGCAAAGTCGCCAAACTGATTCGAGACCAAGACTATAAAATCATTCACGCGCACACGCCTCGTTCACTGATGATCGGTAGCCTCGCAGCACGATCGACTGGATGTCCGTTGGTGTATCATGTCCACAGTCCCACGGCACGCGACAGCGACCGCGGGATTGCGAACTGGTTTAACACCAGAATCGAATCATGGTCATTGCGGCAAGTCGATCGCATGATTTGCGTCTCCAGTTCGTTGATGGGCTATATGGCTGAACTCGGGCATCCCTCAGTAAAACTGACCGTCGTTTCCAATGGAGTCGCGGTGATCGACGATCTACCTCATCGAGATCCACCATCACATGACTCAACGTGGACGATTGGCACGATGGCATTGTTTCGTCCTCGGAAAGGCGTGGAAGTATTGCTCGAATCGCTGGCAAGCCTAAAACAACGAGGAGTCAAAGTTCACCTACGAGCCGTCGGAACGTTTGAGACTCCGGAGTACGAAGCCGAAGTCATGGCTCACGTCGATCGACTTGGTATCGCGGATATGATTACTTGGACCGGTTTCCAAACCAACGTGAATGAACAAATTCGGCAAATGGATCTGTTTGTGTTGCCGTCATTGTACGGTGAAGGGCTTCCGATGGTTGTCCTTGAGTCGATGGCCAACGCAGTGCCAGTCGTCGCCAGCAACGTCGAAGGCATTCCGGAAGCAGTTCGTGATGGAGTAGACGGTTTGATCTTCGAAGCCGGGAGTGCCGATGATCTTGCTGCAAAGATCGAATCAATGGTCGGCGATACGGAACGTTGGGCTCAAATGAGCCAGAGTGCTTACGTGCGTCAGCGAACTTGTCTCTCTGACATCAGCATGGCCGAAGGTACGAGTGAAGTTTACGGATCGTTGCTGGACTAGAATTGTGTTTAACGGCATGCCGTTCAATGAAGGTGATGTCACCCTTCGTTTTGGCTTTTCAGTAGGGTCGATTCAGTTGGGGAGGTGGCATAAGCCTCTGGCTTGTGGACATGCAGAACACAGGCCACAGGCCTATGCCACCGAGACTTTGGCCTCATTGAACGGTATTGCGTTTAACGGCAAGCCGTTCAATGAAGATGATGTCACCCTTCGTTTTGGCTTTTCAGTAGGGTCGATTCAGTTGGGGAGGTGGCATAAGCCTCTGGCTTGTGGAC
>CALLUY010000140.1 GCA_938010615.1 uncultured Pirellulaceae bacterium
TGCAAACAGGAAACCGAAACCCAAATCATGGAAACGCGTCAAAGCGATCCCTAACACAACACGTCTGATGGTTGGCGACAAAGAAGAACTTTCGCTCACCGGTATGCAAGTCAACGCTCAGGTTGATGGATTTCGGGCTCGCGTGCTGGTCGACTATTTTTACTACAACGATCGCGAGCGGCAGCTTGAAGGGAATTTTAAACTCAGGCTGCCCGATGACGCGTCCCTGTACTACTTCGCGTTCGGCGAAAGTGCTTACGAATATTCTCCCAAAGGAAAACTTGCGGCAGACGAATTCCTGCAAGACGGAACGCAATTCGTTTCACTCAGAGCAGAAGATGTCAAACGGTTCCGCACAGGACAATGGGACAGCGTCAAAGAAGCTCGCATGGTGCCGAAAGAAAAAGCCGCGCATGCATTTCGCGAAACGGTTCGGCGTCGAGTCGATCCAGCTCTGGTTGAATGGTCAGGTGCCGGCGTGTTCAGTGCCAAAGTTTTCCCGTTGGCTCCGAAGAAACTGCATCGCATCGTGGTTGGCTATGACGTCAACTTGAAACGATCGAAAGATGGAATGAATTTTGAGCTCAGCCTTCCCGAGCACACGGGCGAATGCCGAATCGAATTAAATGTGCAAGACATCGAAGGGGTTACTTACTCCGTCAAACCAGAAGCCGATCCGATTTCAACTGAGATCGATGGACGACTGCAGAAGCGATTCGTTTATGAAACCGGCGGTGCCCAAGACTTTTCGAATATCAAACTTTCGGCGACAGGTTTCAACAACGCCTTGTTGCGATCTGGCAACGAGGAGGGCGAATTCTGGACGTACCAAACAGTGCCCGACTTGCCAATCAAAGAAGGATCCGCAAACGCGCGGGCGATCTTCATGGTCGATACGTCGCTCAGCAGTTCGCCTGACAAGTTCAATGTTTGGCTGAATCTTCTGGAATCAACACTGAACAACAATCGCGAATCGCTCAAAGAGTTCGACGTGCTGTTCTTCAATGTCGACAGCCAATTCTGGAAAGGCAAGTACGTCGCCAACACGACTGAGAACGTTACTGAACTGAAACAGACAATGGAAAATTTGGCTCTCGAAGGAGCAACCGATCTCTACGGCGCCGTGCAAACAGTTGCCGAAGCCAAATGGACAGGCAGCGAAACCGATCGCCCTGATCTGTTTTTGCTCAGCGATGGAGCGGCGACTTGGGGCGAAACGGATTTGCGACTGATCGATCAATTGCTGCAGCGACCTCAGCTCGGCAGTTTGTTCGCTTATCAAACTGGGCTAACGGGGACAGCGATTTCTGGTTTGCGGTTCCTCGCAGGTCAGTCCGGCGGAGCCGTGTTCAGCGTCGCCACAGAAGACGAAATTGCAACCGCGTCGACGGCTCATCGCAAACGTCCATGGCAACTGAAGTCGATCGAAGCGGCAGGAGCGAGCGACATTCTGACCGCTGGCCGAGTCCAATGGGTTTATCCGGGGCAAACGATCACCGTTGTCGGACGAGGCAATGTTGATGAGAAAATCAAACTCGAATTCCAGCAAGCCAACGAAACGAAAACAGTTTCGCTGACTCCGACGACCATCGAATCAGAACTGGCGTCGCGAATGTACGGGCAAGTTTCGGTTGGGCAATTGGAAAGCCTTGGCTCACAAGTCTTCGACGTTTCGGCGGCTTATGCAAGGCACTTTCGCGTCACGGGAAAGACCTGCAGTCTGTTGATGCTGGAGTCAGAAGAAGACTACGAACGATTCGATATCAAACCACAGGAAGACATGTTCGTCGTGAAAGCGAAAGCAACGTCAAAACTGGTATCGGAAACGTTGGCCAAGTTTTCTGAGCAACTCGCTGACCCGAAAGCGAAAATGCAAGCGTGGTTGAGTCGACTCGAATCGATGCCTGGCATGCAATTCAAAATGCCAACGGCACTCAAGCTGGCGATGGACGACATCGAGTTCGAAGCCATCTCGAAACCACTGAACTGCACATTGACAACCAAAGGCGACCTTTCCGAATCGTATTTGAAAACGATCGCCAACGAAAATCTGGACTACGATCCGATCTCTGCCGAAGCGAACCGTCGAGCCTCATCATCGGTTGACGATGCGATCAAAGTTTACAGTTCACTCGTTGAACGCAATCCTGGCGACATCATCGTGGCTCGCGACATTGCGTTTACAGCAATGGAGATGGATCGACCTGCTCAGGCGTTTCACCTTCTGCGCCGCGTTGCCAGAGCGCGTCCTTTCCAGGGCAACATCTATCCGGCGATCGGACAATGCTTGACTCAGATGGGCAAAGCCGACATGGCGATCGTGTATTACGAAATCGCAATGAATGGAACGTTCCAGCGTCAGGGCGGCGATTTCAAACAGATCGTCGCGGCGGAGTACATTCACTTGTTGCGTCAGATCGTATCTAGAAAACTGAAATCGTCCGTAAAAGATTTTGCGGCGGCTCGTTTGGAATCGCTTGGCAAGCATTTGCCGTTTGGAACCGCCGACGTGGTGGTCACGATGATGTGGAATCAAGATCAAACCGATGTCGACATGCACATCGTCGAACCGTCAGGCGAAGAGTGCTACTACAAGCACAAGACGACTCGCAGCGGAGGACAGATCACTTCCGACATCACGACCGGATTTGGTCCCGAGATGTACTACAACGCGAACGCTCCGCGAGGCAAGTACCAACTGAAAGCCAAGTTCTTTGGTAGCGGACAGAATCGAACGTCGACTCGCAACAAAGTTTACGTCACGATCATTCGCGGCTTTGGCACCGATAGCGAATCGATCGACAGAAAAACGATTCAGTTAACTAACGTTGGCGAGGTCGAGCCCGTGATGACGTTGGGGATCGAATAGGCACCAACTATTTGAGATCCGCCCGATCAGCGTCGGTGATTCCGCCCTGAAAAGATTCAACAACTTTCCCGTCGCGGTAGACAACCGAGACTTTGTGACCTTGCAGGTTTGGCAAAATGCGACCGAACGAATAGTTCTCCACTTCAAACGAGCCAAAGGTTTCAGTGGACGTTGGCTCGCACTGAGCAGCTTTGTGGACCGACGCTTTGTCCGCTTGGGGCGACTTGCAAGCATCGAATACGCGATCAACGGTCTCTTTTCCTGTCGGAACGAGCACGAGCCGATCGTATGCAAATGCTCCTCCGATAACCAAGAGAAGTAACGCCAGAACCCCAATGCGGATAAAGAAAGCTGGTCCGAAGGGGCTTTTGGATTTCGTATTCATCGCGGTTCCGCAGAAAGATTGTGCAAGCAACCCAGATTATAGCAACATGATTTTGGGCCCGCTGCACAAACCTGCCACGGGTGACTGTCCACGTCTGAGACAGCGAGTTCGACGCGGTCAAAAGCGAGCTCTCGATGCCCGTCTTGTCCGTTTTGCCCGATGCGGGTAGGTTTCAACAAGTATCAAACGTAATTTATGGATAAGGACTGCAGTCTTGAACCCTTTTCAACCAACCGGCTCAAATTCGACTCAGGGGTCTTCGATGACCGACCTGCCTGGCGTACACGATCTGAGCAACGCCAGTGCTCACGCTTCGTATCAGCGACAGCGGACGATGACGCTGGGTGACTTGCTGCTTGAAAATCGTATTGTTTTCTTGCAAGGCGAGATTCACACCGGCAACGCCAACGAAGTCGTCATGAAGCTGCTGTACTTGCAGAGCGAGAACAAGCGAAAAGACATTAACTTCTACATCAACTCGCCCGGAGGAGACGTCATCGCGACGTTGGCCATCTACGACGTGATGCAGATTCTGAACTGCCCAGTTGCAACATTTTGCGTTGGACAGGCAGCAAGCGGCGCCGCGGTTTTGCTTGCCGGCGGAACCAAAGGCAAACGATTCTGCTTGCCGAACTCTCGCGTCATGATCCACCAACCATTCGGTGGCGTCAGCGGTCAGGTCAGCGACATTGAAATCCAGGCGGACGAAATCATTCGTAACCGCGGCGTGCTGAACCAGATTCTGGCCGATTCAACCGGCAAGACGGCCGAACAAATCGGTAAAGACATCGATCGCGATTTCTTCCTGACTGCCGAACAAGCGAAAGAATACGGTTTGGTCGACCAGATCACATCAAAACCGTCCGCTGACGACGAGTAGTCGTCGTTTCACCCTACAGATTTCCATTAAACGGTTTCAAGCCGGAGCAATAAAACAATGCCAATCGTTCCTTACGTTGTCGACAACACAGGTCGCGAAGAACGCGTCTACGATATTTACAGTCGACTACTCAAAGACAGAATCATCTTTCTTGGTCAGCAAGTGACAGCGGATCTCGCCAACTCCTTGGTTGCGCAAATGCTGTTCTTGCAGTCCGAAGATCCAAAGAAAGACATCCACCTGTACATCAACTCGCCTGGCGGAAGCGTCACTGCTGGCTTGGCGATCTATGACACGATGCAGTTCATCAGCTGCGACGTGGCAACGTACTGCATGGGTCAAGCCGCATCGATGGGTGCGATGTTGTTGACTGCGGGAGCAGCCGGAAAGCGTTTCGCGCTTCCTAACGCCAGCATCATGATCCACCAACCGCTTGCCGGAATGCAGGGAACCGCCGAAGAAATCCTGATTCATCGTGAACACTTGCGAACGATCAAGGGTGATCTCAATCGGTTGATCGCTCATCACACAGGCAAGACCGTCGAAGAAATCGAAGAGAACACGGATCGCGATAATTTCATGAGCTCAGAACAGGCTCGTGAATTCAATCTGATTGACCGTGTTGTCGCCAGCATCGACGAAGCATCTTCATAAGGACAAACATGAATTTTCATCATTTCTACACGGCTACCGCCAAAGCAACTGATACTGGCTCGGTGAACATCGATATTGATGGTCTCCAGTCGCTGGAGTCGAACGCGCCGAAGGAATTTGGGGGTCCTGGCGACAAGTGGTCACCGGAGGATCTTCTGGTTGCCGCCGTTGCTGATTGCTTCACGCTATCGTTTCGTGCTGTCGCTGGCATGTCGAAATACGCTTGGAAAGATCTAACTTGCGAAGTCACTGGCGAATTGGATAAGTCCGACACCGGAGTCCAGTTCGTTGGCTTCAAAATAAAGGCTCATCTGGTAGTTGATAGCGAAGCGGATGTTAGTCGCGCTGAAAATCTTCTCAAGAAGGCCAAGGGCGCCTGTTTTATCACCAATTCGCTCAAAGCTGACGCCGAACTCGAAACGGAAGTCATCGTCGCGTAGCGTCTGATCCAATTGACATTGCGTCGAAGTACGATTTTCCCGTAAAGACTGCATTGAATTGTTTCTTCATGCAGTAAACGGGCGTCAGAAATGCGCTTTCTAACAACTTCCATTTTGCTTGGCTGTCTCCTGTTGGTGACCGCTCCGGGATGTCAAAACTCGACATTGCAATGTCGTCGCGAAACAGCACTCCTTCGCGCTGAAATTCTGGATCTGGAAGACAAGTATTACGCGCTTAAGTCGCAGCACGAATCGGGAATGCACGGCGGTGATGGCAGTTACATCACTAACGGCATGATCGGAAGCGGCGTCGTCGTTGGCACACAAGTCATGGGAGCGCCTATCGTTGCCGATTCGTATCCAGTTGCCGATTCGTATCCGATGATCGAAGGCGACGTCATCTACGAAGATCAAATGCTGCCCGGATCCTCGCCAGTTCTACAAGCTCCGATGGCCGGTGGAGTCTACTACGAAGGTCAAACGATTCCTGCTCAACAACCGCTCATGTTGCAAGGCACCCAGACCGTACCGACGCTCGCCGAACCCGAGCCTCTAAATTTGGACTTGGAAGCATCGCCTGTCGAAATGCCACCCGAAACGGAAACCTCAAACGACGAAGACGATCAAGCCATCATTTTGCCGGACGCTCCGCAGCTGAAAGTCGGCCATGAGGAACTTGAGCTGGATGGATTTGACGATGAAGAAATTGAAAGAATCGAAATCATTTCTGCGGCAACGCGTGGCAAGGATCTCGACGGCATCCCCGGCGACGAGGGAATTGAACTGATGGTTCGATCCATCAGCGCTGACGGAGAATTCATCGACAAAAGTGGCGAAATGACAATCACTGTTAATGATCAACTTGTCGGTGAAATTGGAAAGTGGACTTTTCTCCCTGAAGAATTGAAATTGTTTCTTTCACGAGACGAGTTTGGCAACGAAGGAACTCTGTTGCATTTGCCGTGGACCGATCGAGTTCCCGTGAGCAAGCGAGTAAGCATTCGGGTTGCCATGATGGTCGACGGAATCGAATACATCGCGACTCAGCAGATTGGCATCAAACCACCAACCAACCAGATTAGCGAAGACACCGTGGTCGGCTGGACGACGAACGACACGCGTTGGGTCTCAGATGCAATTCCGAGACGAGTGACGGAGCAAAACGTTGCTCCAAGTCGATTGCCGAAAAAGTCACCTTCGACCGCGGTCAAGCGACCACAGTGGAAACCGGTTCGCTAGGCATAGGTTCGCCACAGGCTTTCAGTCACGAAGTGACGACATGTATTAGCCATGGACGCAAGTCCGTGGTTACGGTTAATGAACCGCCGCAGAGTGCCGAAGGCACGGCAGGAGCCAAGCTTTGCACTTCCACAATTTTCCTGTCGTCCTTTCAGGACTGCCGATTAATGCATCAACGTTTCCATGGACTTGCGTCCATGGCTAATACATGCCGTGCTTTCAGCACTTAACACCAGCACGACACGCGAGCGAGTTTAGGATGCGGGAAAGACTCACTCGCTTGCGCTTCGGGCTTGTATTTCTGGCGAGCTATTTGTGACCAGAACGGCTAAAACGGACTTTTGAGTCTACTTTTTCGCAAACAGAAGATTGCCGATCAAGTAACCAATTGCCGCGCCACCACCGCCGCCAATCGCACCGCCGACGGCTCCTCCGGGAACGACTTCCGTCGTGAAGCTCAGGATCATCATGGTGACAAATCCAAACACGCCACCGCCGATTCCACAGGCCTCAACCGCCCAGTTTTTTTGTTTGCTCACATCGCACCTCGGATTTGATCAGGAAATTGGGTCCTAATTTCCAAACCGACGTGCCGTACGCGGTGTTTCGACGCGAGAATTTTCCGTCTGAAAAGATCCCAGCTGATCGGACCATGAGCCAGGCACGACTTCTTCAGGAGCGATGACTGGAACTGCCTGATTCACGTTCGCCGCATTGTCGATCGCCACGCCACACCAGCCATCTGCGATCGACAATCGATCAATCGCGAACGCAAAGTTCGGCACTTTCTCTTTGACGGCAGCCGGCATCAGATCGAAGGCGTACTGGCGATCGAGGATAACTTTGAATGCCCCGCGAATCGCGAGATTGTCACCAAGGCTAAGGTTCTTGCCCTCGAGTTCAAAGACGTTGTCCAAATCCAATACGATGCGAGTTCCGATATATCGTGGCTTGAAATTTGCTTTGACGGCGATGTTCTTCCAAGGGCGACCTTTGCCAATTTGAAAACTTCGAAAGCTAAATTTCAAACTCGCGATGCCATCTTCAAAATCGACTCGAATGGCATCATGCTTGGCAAACTTGAACGTCGCTTCAGCGTCGGCATTTTTTGGCAAGTACGGGATGCCGGTGATTTTCGCAATGTGTTGGCCCAAGGTAACGGCGTTAAATTCCTCGCCGTTCAAGCCAAATCGGTGGACCAAATTGTTGATCGCTGATTGGTGGAACTGGACCGTCAGCAGATCGGATTCAAAATCGGTCGGGCGCGGTTGATACGCAGCCATTTGATCGCGACCGGCAAATCGATACCGACCCGTGATCCGTTGTTGAGTCGTGCTCAACTGAACCGTTTCGGGCTCAAGATCCATCGCAATCAATCTGGAAAGTACATGCGTTTGCAAGCCACGACGAAGTTGGCCCACCATTTGTGCAACCTCTTGCTCGACCCGTTGCTTGGCGCCAGATTCAACGCGTTCCCTCGTCAGCTTGTTCGCTTCAGGAGTCTGCTCTTCGGCTTTCTGTTTGGCAATCATTCGCGTCAGCCTTCCAACCAACGGTACGCGATCGTAGTTGCCACGCAAACCGATCAAACGCTGTCTGGCGGATGACGTCGCTTGAGCTTCTTCCGAAGTCACGCCTGTACGACTGAACGCAAGTTTTTGGAAGACTTTGAAATCAGCAAGCCCTCTGTTTTGAAACGTGAATCCACTTTTCTTTGCAACCGTCTCCGACGTGACTTGGCCAATCGTTTCAATGCCCAGAGAGATTTCGTTTGCGTTGGGAATGAGTGCAATCCGAAGTTGATTCTCAATCAAACTCTGCCCGGAGACTTTAGCTCCCTGAACGCGTTCAGAGACGGGCTCCATCATGGCGGGAATCTGAGGCAGCATTTGATTGAGCATTCGCTCATTGATCGCGATTCGAGCATTCGCATTTCGCCAGTGCGAATCGATGGTTGCTGCAACTTCCTGAGCGATTGGATCATCGGACCAAAGCAAATTTTGGTACTGCTTGTTCAAATAGTTCGCGTACTTGCCGGAGTTCTTCGACTCCATTGCTTCGATCACGGTCATCAGTCCGGCATAGTCAACTTCATCCGATGCCACGTCACGAATCGCTTTCAAAAGGTCGGGAGCGAAATACGGTTGAAAGAGCTCTCTCTGTGCATCGGTTAGCGATGGGGAGTGATAACGGGCCAAGAATTTTTGGGCCGCTTTACGTAGAGCGATCTTCGCAGCTTTGTCCATGTTGGTGACCTTGGAAGCTTTCACAAGATCATCCCAAGCAAGATACTCTTGCCAACCAACGTTGCCTGGATTTTGCTTTTGAAGCAATGCATCGAGATCTTCTGGCAACCAACTGAGGCTAACGGTCTTCACGGGCGTGAGTTTGCGACCAGCAATGGCTTTGGCGTGATCAATCACACCCGCCCAAACTTCGATCCGACGATTGAGCCGGTATTGAAACCGCTGCAACTTCGATATCAACTCAGCCGACTCGTACGAACTTCCACCGGATGCGTCAGCTTGTGCGACTCGATTGATCAACGCCGTGACGGCCAAGGCCTGTTTGTGCACTTCCGTCAATGCAGCGACAGACTCCTGACTGGTGACTTGAGTTTGCGAACAAAGAAACTCGACAAGCCTTGTCGTTCGCAGTGCCCACGCACGGGTCACATCGTGATCTTCGAATTGCGAAATCTCCTTGAGCAGCTGATCGGGTTTCGGCCAGCGAATTTCCGCCTTACTCGCGGCTTCGACTTTTTGGGAACCCGGCGCCTTCATGATTTGCGCGTCAGATGTCGTAGATAGGCACGAAATCGCAAACACAACGGTCGAAACGACTGGCAAAAATGTTTTGAAGGGGTTGGCCAATCGCGAATGCATATAGCGTGAGGTTCGGGCTTCAGGATGCGACTCTGTCTCTAAATGAAACATCGGATTCAGTGCCGATCGAAGTCGAGCACCAAATGGCATTCGCATCATGAAAATTGCTAGCGGGATGTTGAAATAGCCAAGCTTTGACGGCTAAATCGGTTTTAGCCCCGCTTATGTGACACCGCGATATATGCAGGCGGATAATGGCGCACTTGCCAGTCGGCCAAGTCAGGAAGTTCAGCGGTTTCGAATCGATGATCTGACTCAACGACAAACAGGCTTCCTTCCGGTGCAACGTCCATCAAACTATGGATCGTGATCAGCAATTCGTCCTTACGTTCTTCAAAAAGTACGTAGGGAGGACAACAGAAAACCGCCCACGGCTCGGTGGGCCATTGGGTTGAATCGTTGAGGAACTGACGCACCCAAAAGAAAGTGTCCGAAGTAACGACTTCGGCATCAGATTCTGCTTCGAGAGACTGAACATTCGCCGCAACGATGCGTACCGTTGGGATATGGCGCTCAATCAGAAAAGCTTTACTGGCTCCACGGCTGAGTGCTTCCAACCCGATCGCGCCGGTACCCGCAAAAAGGTCAAAGGCTGCCTTGCCCTCAAGGTACCCTCCTACCAAATTAAAACAGGCCTCTCGCGTGATGTCCTTCATGGGACGCGTGACGGGATCGCCGGAGTAGTCAATTTGGCGACCGCGATACTTGCCTCCAATGATCCTCAATTTGCCTGCATCCGCGCTGGCTTGTTGACTGTGGAAGTTTTTGAGATTTCTACCTCGGGTAATTTTGGCCATGTTTCAACGGGATCGTTAAGCATACAATTCGAGAGTGCTATGATACCATTGAAGCAACGATTTGAACCAAAAAACGCATCTTGATTTGACACGATGATATCACCTGTAAAAAACTCAATTGAACGACTGGCCATCGCGTTTGTGTTGCTGCTGGGATCTCTTCTGGTATCCGCATCAACGGTTGAGATTGCGGTTGGACAAGCAGCGACTGAAATTTCACCCACGCAGGAACGCTACGAGAAGGCTCTGGCCCGCGGGCGAGAACTGGCGAAAGTCTGTCGCAACATCGGCGTCCGCTTTTTCGACAGCACACACGCTGAGTCCCAGCAGTGGAAAGACAAATGGCCCGAAGCCTCAAAAAATCTTGCGGATCACAAACTCGTGCTCGAAAGAGCCGCAGTCGACTGGTTTATGGAAGCGGAAAATCCATCGACTCCATTGTTGCATTTGGTTAATGGTGCCTCCCATGAAATCTACAAAGCTGGCGACTACGAACGTGCGTATCGATTGCTGAAAAAAATCAAGCAGTTCTACCCTGAAAAAGACAAGATGCTTGACAGGCGCTTGGCGCTTGTTGGGATCAAATCGAATCACTTCGAACATGGAATGGAGTTCATCCAGTCGATCGGCGCCAAAGCTGCGATTGAAGAACTTGAGGACTCGTTGGACAAGAACCTGTTTATCCTCTGTCCGCTGCTGTCCTCCAATTGGCAAAAAGAATCGGAGATTCGAAAAAAGGAAGCCGAAGCCGACGATTTACCTCGTGTCAAACTTCAGTTCAGCACTGGCGAAGTCATTGTCGAGCTCTTCGAAAACGAGGCTCCGCAGACGGTCGCGAACTTTATCAACTTAGTCGAATCAGGTTTCTATGACGGCTCCGTTGGCCATCCCGTTATCGAAAAGATCGTCGCTCAGGCAGGACTCTACAACCGCACCAAAAAAGCACCGCTTGACTACGTCATCAAGAACGAATCAAGACTCGAGAACGCGCGGAAACATTTTACTGGAAGTTTGAGCATGGCTAGTGCTGCTGGCGGCGTTGATTCTGCGACTTCCATGTTTGCAATCACCTTACTGCCCAACCCCGATCTCGATTGGGATCGAACCGAAGCAGACGAACGCTGCCAGACCGTTTTCGGTAGAGTCATCGAAGGGATGGACCGAGTGATGGCGTTGCCCCCGACGGTTGAGCTCGATCCAGAAACAGATGAGCAAAAAGCCATTAAGGACGCAGAACCTGGTGGCATCGAAAAAGCGACTGTCATCAGAAAACGTGATCACGAGTACACCTTCGAAAAAATCAAGCCGAATAAGTTAGACAAGAAATAGCCAACATCATTGGCAAAGTTCACTTGAGTTAGCAACATGACCCACAGCCTCAATTTGAACCTTCAAAACCAGGCTACATAACATGAATCCTAAAACCCAACTCTGGAATTTTCTCGTTGCTTTCGCACTCGTGTTGGCAACCGGTGTGTCGACGCACGCCTACCAAGGCACTCAAGACGATGCGATCGATTCTGGATTGTCAGAAGAAGCTCAAGCATTCCAGAAACTGCAAGCCGAATTGAAAACCAATCAGACTCGCATCGACTTCCTGTATCGCACGCTTCCAGTTGGATTTCCTGAAAAGCGAAAGCAGTACAAGGACGAGATTGAACGATTGACGGCCGCGAACGATGAACTGAAAACACAAGTTTTCTCGAAGGCCAAAGCGGCGTTTCAAGCCAGCGAAAGACCCAGCGCTCAAAGCACGAAAATCGTCAGTGACCGTTTGGCTTCCATGCTCAAACCTCGGAACGCGGAAAGACAGTTCGATCCAGAATCGTCTCTCGAGCTAATCGCGATGATGAAAGAGAAGTTCCCTGACAATCCTAGATTGTTGGAATATGAGTTCCTTGCGAACTACGCGATCGAACGTTTTGAAAACGCCGAACTCGCTCTCGGAAAACTTGAGGCGCTCACCGGAAGTGATCTATCAGCTCCCAAAAACGAACTGAAAGCGACGATCGAAAAGTATCAGCAAGAGTTGATGATTCGAAGACTGGAATCCAACACTGATGACCTTCCGCGAGTCCTTTTAGTGACCACCGAAGGCGATATTTTGGTTGAGTTGTTTGAAAATCATGCTCCCAACACAGTGGCGAATTTCATTCATCTTGTTCGAGACCAAAAGTTCTACGACGGAAAACTTTTTCACTTGGTCAGGCCCGGCGAGTACGCGATGTCCGGCAGCCCCAATGGCGATGGCATGGGCGACGCGGGATATCGTATTCCGTGCGAATGTTATGAAAACAAGATCCGTAGTCACTTTCGCGGCACGCTGTCCATGATGGCTCCTTCGAAGGATCGCGGTGGTTCACAATTTTTCATCACGCAACAGCCGAACCCTCACACCTACGACGGCAAGTACACCGCCTTCGGTCGAGTCATCGAAGGGATGGACGTGGTGATGAAACTTAAAAACGTCGACCTGTCGGGCCGCATGGCTTCGGCGGAGGCAGTCTCCAAAATCAAACGTGCCGAGGTCGTCAGGGCCCGTTCGCACACGTATGTCCCGGCAAAGGTCGCGGCCAATGAAGTGAACCGTTTCTCTGGTGGTTCCAAGAACGGGAGCGGTTCAAAGAATCCGAACTCAACATCGGACGACGCTGTCGACGCGCCAGGTGCGTTCGACCTGCTCTTGCAAGGTGACGAGGGAAAGTAGTTCAGACTTCGGCGTCTGATGATTGGCGCCTTTCTTAGGTTTCGTTTATATTCTCTGACAAAGTCAGACAATGGAGTTAGTGATGTTGTTTCGAATTGGTATTTGTCTGGTTCTGTGTTTGTTGTCATGGCCATCTGAAGTCACATCGCAAGATGACTTGGCCTCAATGTGCGAAGCGTGGAACCTCTGTAACAAGAACTTGACCGAAAAGTTTGAAGCTCTGGACAGCGGTGACGTGACGCCAGGACTGGCTGACGACTATCGCGATCTGGTCGATGAAGCCAACGAATTGATCAAATCAATGCGGACTCAGGGTTTGTCCGAACTGAAAGCGAATCCTGGCGATGGCAAGGTGATCCGGGCTTTGCTGGGCATCATGGTTCACGATGCCCAGTCTGGACGCGACAAAATGGTGCTTGATGTCGGACAGGCTTTGATCGATGCCAGAATCAACCCAAAGTATTTCGAACAAGCCGCCAAAGTCGATGGGCTCGAACCAAGCCAGAAACACGTTTTTGAGGAATTGGTTGTACGTCACAACGAGGCCATGGCTGATGACTTGCCACAGGTGAAACTGACGACCACGTCCGGCGAAATCGTTTTCGAACTCTTCGAAAATGAAGCACCTAACACTGTTCGGAATTTCGTTTCGTTGGTTGAATCGGGATACTACAGCAACAAACTATTCCATCGCGTGATCGAGAACTTCATGGCGCAGGGCGGTGGCTTCGAGACAGAAGGAATTGGCTCCGGTGGTCCCGGCTATGAAATCGAATGCGAATGCAAGGCGGCAGACGCAAGACGAAACTTTTCCGGCACGATTTCGATGGCGCATGCCGGCCGGGATACCGGTGGCAGTCAGTTCTTCATCAATTTCAAATACAACGATGGTCTTGATCGAAAACACACCGTTTTTGGAAGAATCATATCGGGCGCCGATGTGCTGGACAAAATTGAAAGAACTGAAATCTCGGTCAACGATTTCGAGCGACCTATCGAACAGGCCAAGCCTGACAAAATTGTCTCCGCTGAGGTCTTGCGAAAGCGTGACCACTCGTATCGCGTTCGCAAGAAGGGTGTGTCGGTGGCCGAGTTTGAAATGAAAGAGAAGGCTGAGGCAGACAAGAAGGCGAAGGCAGAAGCTGAAGCAAAGGCGAAGGCGGAAGCTGAGGCAAAAGCAAAGGCGGAAGCTGAAGCAAAGGCGAAGGCAAAGGCGGAAGCTAAAGCAAAGGCGGAAGCTGAAATGAAGGAGAAAGCGAAAGCCGAGGAGAAAGCCAAGGCAGAAGCAAAAGAGAAAGCTGAAACAGACAAGCCTGAAACGGCGGAAGAGACCAAGCCAGACGAACCCAAAACCAAAGAGGGTGACGGTTCCGAAGTGGAATCCGACGAAGACAAGTCATGAAAAAGGCAGAGCGTGCCGAACTGGTACGCCACCGGCTTGCCGAACTCTATCCTGACCCGCCCATTCCGCTAGACCACAGCAACCCGTACACGCTACTGGTTGCCGTATTGCTGAGCGCACAGTGCACTGACGAGCGCGTCAATCAAGTCACTCCAAAACTGTTTCGACTTGCCCGTAGCGCGAAGAAAATGTGTACGGTTCCGGTCGAGAAGATCCTCGAGATCATTCGGCCATGCGGCTTGTCTCCAAAGAAGTCAAAAGCCATCGCTGGCCTGTCGCGAATTCTTGTCGAAGAACACGGCGGCAAAGTTCCCGCAGACATGGAAGCCCTCGAACGACTCCCCGGCGTGGGGCACAAAACGGCAAGCGTTGTGATGGCACAGGCTTTTGGCGTACCCGCTTTCCCAGTCGACACCCACATCCATCGCCTCGCACAACGTTGGGGACTAACCAACGGAAAGAATGTCAAGCAAACCGAAAAGGATCTGAAGCGACTGTTTCCGGAATCAACTTGGAACGATCTGCACCTACAGATCATCTTCTATGGTCGAGAACATTGCAGCGCCCGCGGCTGTGACGGAACCAAATGCGAACTCTGTCGAGCTTGCTATCCGAACCGCAAGAAGCCCTTTGTAACAAAGAAGCCTTGACGTTGGACGTTCGTATCGGCTCATTTAAATTCTATGTGCCATGACCCGGATATTATTTTGGCGTCAAAGCTTCCTACTTATTTGAGGCAAGTCAAGGTAAACGATTTTTAGTCGCTGAGTATCGCTTTCAAAAATTGAGAATCCGGGGTTTTGCTGCCCACTTCGGTTGTATGCCAATGAAGGATTCACCAACAAGTAGCGGCAATCTTCTTCAAGAATCTGACCGTCCCCAGTTGCATCAAGGACGTCCGCTTCAAAGTCATTGGCATCAGAGAATCGAAAAAGCATCGGTTGGTGCGCATGCCCAACAACGCAGCGACTGAATTTGCAATCGTCGAAGCAGTTCCAGGCATCTGTTGATTCGTCTGGCCGATGCGTACGAGGAGAGCTGTGAGTTACCAGCCATCCTTCATGTTCAATTGATTCCGGCAATCTAATGAGCCAATCGTTAATTTGGCGCTGCAGTTCTCTTCCGTCGTCTTCGTCATGATTGCCTCGTACAGATACCGAAAAATGCTTACGAACCAGATTGACACATTCTTCATCTGCGTTGTATCCGCCAACGAAATCTCCAAGGCCAACGATCGTGGTGACGTTCTCTATGCGACACAGCTTGAGTGCCGCTTTGAGCGCTGGTGCGTATCCATGAACATCTCCGATGAAGGCCGTTTTCGTCATAGCAGTTCCAGATGGATTCCAACCAACCAATTGTTGAATATTCAGACAAAAAAAGCGAGCCAGAACATTTCCGGCTCGCTTTGCTTTTTTTGAATCAACGGTCTTCTAGAAAATTTCCAACTTGGTAAACAGGTTGTCGACAAAATCGATCTTATTGGTCAAGAACACTTTCTCTGTTTCACGACCATCTTCAAAGTAGAGCCGCCAAACGGATGCGAAATCTTCTTGAGGATTTGCCTTCCCCAACTCTTCTGCGAACTTGCCGTTCTTCAGGTGGAACCATTGGTTGTCAGTAGAGATTTGATAGAACAGAACGTTCGGGTTTTGATTGCGAGTCCCATCTTCATTGAACACCGGAATCCAGTCCGTCAGCAACGTGAACTGATTCCAAAGCGTCGTCTCTTGTGGAAGAGCATCCGTAATGCCCTCTGATGAAGCCCAAGCCAAAGCAATGTCTTGTGGAAGTTCAAGCGTCACGTTTAAGTTTTCCGCTGCGACGCTCTCGTCCCAATCTCCGAGCGAATACTGTCGTTCGACGATAGTCTGGCTAACGAGTAGCCCTGTGGCAGGGTCGACTACCTGATTAGTGACGGTCACCAATTCCGATTGCGAAAGATGAGTGCTGGCAGCAATTGTGTTTTCTTTGATGAACACCAGTGGCTGATCAGTCGCGGTATCTTTCAAGAGTCGTGTGTTTCCAGTGCGATCATGAAGTTTGGCAAACGTATCATCAACTACGCGGATTTCAACATTTGACCAACTTCGACCGCCGTTGCGGAAATCAATTTGTGCATCGTCGGCAGTTCGGTCAGCAACCGTATCGTCGCCGATGACCAAAAATCGATCTTTCCCATCTCCACCATCGAGATAGTCCGAATCGCCAGTTCCACCGATCAAGCCGTCGTTGCCTTCATCACCGAAGAGTCGATCTTCTCCGTTTTCACCGAAGAGTCGATCGTTCCCAAATCCACCACTGATGTAGTCATTGCCTGTGCCGCCCTGAATCGTGTCGAATCCATCAGCACCAATCAGAATATCATCGCCGTTGTTGCCGTTGATGACATCGTTGCCGGACTGGCCATAGATGCGATCTTCGCCGTCACCTCCGAAAATTCGATCGGTATCTTCACCGCCAAAAATCAGGTCGTTGTCAGCTTCACCGAAAATTGCATCAGTACCTTCGCCGCCAACAAGAAGGTCTTCGCCGTCGTCACCGTGTAACTCATCAGCGCCTTCGCCACCGTAGATACTGTCATTTCCATCGGAGCCAAAAATCAAGTCAGCTCCGCTTTCACCAACAAGCCGATCAACGCCTGCATTGCCATTGAGGAAATCGTTTCCGTTTCCACCAAGCAAAATATCGTCACCGCTGCCACCGAGCCCGACATCGTTTCCATCGCCACCATTGAGGATGTCATCACCGTCTTCGCCGAGCATCCGATCGATGTTCGCACCGCCGATCAGGCGATCATTATCTGCTCCGCCAGACAGACTGTCTTCTCCATCGTTACCGACAAGAATGTCGTTGCCTGGTCCGCCGATCAATCCGTCGTTGCCTTCATTGCCGTAAGCAATGTCGTTGCCTTCGTCACCACGAAGATTGTCGTTTCCGAGTCCACCGGTAAACAGATCGTCTCCCTCACCGCCTGCCGCGAAGTCATCACCAGCTCCGGCGTAAATCAGATCATCGCCATCGCCACCGAGCAAGTTATCTGCACCATCAAGGCCAAGTATCGTATCGTTCCCAATGTCACCTTGAATTGTGTCGTCGCCTTCGCTTCCGACAAGTCGATCATCACCGGCACCGCCGTTGAGCACGTCGTTGCCTGCGTTGCCTATGATCGTATCGTTGCCTGCGTTGCCAAGGATGTTGTCATCGTCACCCTGTCCGTAAATGGTGTCGTCACCGCTTCCGCCAATGATCTCGTCCATCCCCGTATCACCGAAGATTGTGTCATTGCCACCGCCACCTTCGCCAAAGTCGTCCCCGGCGCCCATGTAAACGAAGTCGTCGCCATCATCGCCAAACAATCTGTCTCGCCGGTCACCACCAAATAGTCTGTCTGCACCATCGTTTCCATTAATGTCGTCTTCGCCATCGCCGCCACGAAGTTGGTCATCGCCTTCGTTTCCGATCAGGCGATCGTTGTCGTCTCCGCCGACGAAGTTATCGGCACCCGAGCCGCCAACGAGGCGATCCTCGCCAGCACCACCATTGGCTCGAGAGGCAATCGCGGTGTCATTTCGGAATACATCCGCACCGTCGAGCCCAGTGAAATAGATGCTGTTGACGTCTGCCAATGGATAGCTGAAATCCGTACCGTTAACGTTGACGTTCAAGTCCGAACCGACAACGGTTGCTAGCGCGTTGTCGTCCGCAGCGTCACCAATGATGGAAACCTGACCCGACATCGCGTCAAATGAAACGCTTGCAAGTAGGCAACGTGACTCAAGAGATTGGTACTGATTCTTGTCAGTTTTGCGACGAGAAATGATCTGTCGGTTTCCGAACAACTCGTTAATCAATGAGAGCATTTTTTAGAGATCCAAAAATTGGAATTGAATATGGCAGCAGAAGACACAAATTTGCCTATTATTCTTTTAGTCGGAGCATGTAATTGTTTCAATTGATCCCTTGTGAGCGTGCCCGGAAATACCAAAATACCTCCCGAAAGTCCCGTTTCCCCCAAACCTTCCGGTTGTGTGGACACTCCGCCAACTTTGAGCTCATTTGGACCAAAGGCCAAAAATCGGTAACTGCTCAGCAACGTTGCTGTCAAAATTGATGATCAAGCTCGTTATTATCCGAAAAATCGACATTCTTTATCAAAGGGGAACATCCTGGACGCCGATAAATCCCGACGGTGGCCTTTCGTAAATGCTAGCCAACGGCGCGAATCCAAGCGCTAACCTGTTGGTAAGGCCGCCGCTCAAATCGTCGAAACCTGCACAGTAAGGTCGTGGATCATGGATGATCTCAAACAAATTACCTGCCAGAAAACCCAGTTGCGATTGAAAAATTTCTGCCGCGCGATCGCAGTATGCGTGATCTTCGTGGCAACTTCAATCAACGCTTGGGGCCAGCAATCGAACTTCATTTGGTCACCCCAGATCGATGTTCCGGCGGACGGCGAATCCGGATCAGAAGTTTTCTACCGCAAACGTTTCTCGTTGATCAAACCTGAAGAGGCAGAGCTTCAAGTCTCTGCTGGAGACGAGTACGAAGTTTATCTAAATGGACAGATCGTTTGCCGCGGTCAGTCTTACGGCACCAAGATCAAAGTCGACGTTTCGGAATCCATGCTTCCAGGCATCAACACGATGGCTGCGAAAGTACGACACATTGACGGAGCCAGCGTGGGACTTGCGATTCGTCTTCGCGTCAGGGAAAAAGGCGAAATTCGCTACCGCAGTCTTGTCACGAACGATTCGTGGAAGACGTACACGCGTGAAGTCGAAAGTTGGGAAGCACCAAGATTCAATGACATGAGCTGGTTGGACGCGAATGAAATCGGCATTGCCCAAGTCCTTTCGTTAGATGGCGGAGCAGCATCCGCGATCGCAAAAACAAGCGAAGGATCGACGGACCAAACAGCGGACTCAGACGACACAATCATTCTGGGCAACAAAATTGAATCAGCGGACTCAAGTAAAACGGCGGACATGAGTTCACGTTTCACGATCGATCCGGAATTCCAGATCGACCAAATTCTCACAGACGAAGAAACTGGTTCTGTGGTTGCCATGGAGTACGACGAGTTCGGACGGATCCTCCTTTCTCAGGAAGGTGGTCCGCTAATGCTCGCAGATCCATCGTTGCAACCTGGCGACGTAAATCGAGTCAAACTGTATTGTGACGAAGTTACGGCGGTTCAGGGAATCTTGCCGCTCAATGGAAAAGTCTATGTCACTGGACAAGGTCCTGACGGACAGGGCCTCTACTTGCTTGGAGACAAAAACGGCGACGGACAGATTTCGGTTCTTCAGACGATTCTCAAATTCACTGGCCAACCGAGCGAACACGGTGCTCATGGAATTCAGTTGGGCGCCGACGGAATGCTGTACGTTATTCTTGGTAACGGAACATCAGTTAAAGGAAGAATCTTTGGCTCAAGTCCCTTCAAACACGCTTACGAAGGTGACCTCGTCCCTCGCTATGAAGATCCCAACGGTCAATCCGTTGGCGTGAAGTCTCCCGGTGGAACGATTGTGCGAACAACTCTTGAAGGTAAAAGAACGGAAATCGTTGCTGGCGGAATTCGCAATGCGTACGATCTTGTGTTCGACACCAAAGGCAATCTTTTCTTTCACGACAGTGACATGGAAACGGATCGTGGCACGACTTGGTATCGCCCAACCACCATCTACGAAACTGTTGCTGGTGGCGACTATGGCTGGCGAAGTGGCTGGGCTAAATTCCCGCAGCACTTCCTCGACCAAGTTCCCGCCGTCGTGGAAACGGGTCGCGGATCACCAACCGGAGCCGCACTCTATCAGCACATTAACTTTCCGTTGCGTTATCAGGGAACCGTTTTCTTCGCCGATTGGTCTGAGGGACGCATCCTTTCAATGCGAACGGAAACTCGAGGAGCAGGCGTTGTTGGCGAAGTCAAAACATTCGCCACAGGCAAACCGATGAACGTTTGTGACTTGGCTGTCGATCCATTTGGTGCATTGTCATTCTGTACTGGCGGTCGTGGATCTGAAGGTGGCGTCTATCGCATCACTTGGAAAGGTAAAGTTCCAGACGCGATGAAAGACTACGATACGGACGTCGCGCGTGTGATTCGCCAACCACAGCCGGGTTCCGCTTGGGGTCGTCAACAGATTGCTCGCATGCGAAGAGAAATCGGCGCCGGTTGGAACGAAGCGATTCTCGGCGTTGCGACAGAAACGCGAAATCCGACAGAGTATCGAGTACGAGCTCTGGACCTGATGGTTCTGTATGGCCCGAATCCGACGCCACAGTTCCTAGAGAAGATTGCTGACGACAGCGATGTCGAAATCCGAATCGCCGTTGCCAGACTTTGCGGTGTCGTTGACAACGCGAACAAGCTAAACGTTCGTCTGCTTTCGGATGGAAACGCAATGGTTCGTCGAGTTGCCGCTGAGTCAGCTCTTCGACAAAAGACGAAAGCACCGATTAAGACTCTGATTCCAATGCTCAAGTCGTATGACCGCAACGAAGCGTTGGTCGCACGTCGTTTGTTGGAGCGAATCCCAACGTTCGAATGGCGGGATCAACTTCTATCTTCGAAAGAAACTCGCGTCTTCATTCAGGCAGCCGCTGCACTGATGATTGCAGAACCAAGTTTGCCAAACAGCTACAAAGTACTCGCCCGTGCCAGCAAAGTGATGGATGGCTTCGTTAACGACGCTGACTTTGTTGACGTTCTGCGAGTCTCGCAGTTGGCGATGATTCGCGGAGACGTTGATCCTCAGAAGATCCCTGCGTTTGGAATTCGAATCGGTGGAGAGTTCCCTTCTGGCAACTCACTGATTAACCAGGAACTGGTTCGATTGCTGGCGTACATGAAATATGGCCAACTCGACGGACGGCTTGAGGCTTGGCTTGAGTCAGAAGAAACTCCTGACGTCGACAAGTTGCATGTCGCTTTGATGATGCAAACAATTGGCCGAACGCTTCCGCCAAATTCGAAAATCAGCATCATCAAGACTCTGGAAGAGCTGAAAAATTCAGCGGAACCAGACATGGATGTTGCCTATCTTCGACGCGGAATCCGTGAAGTCACCTCAACGATCGATATCGATCAAGTTCCGATCATTCTCGAAAACGGGGACCAGTGGACTGACGCGGCGTTGGCGACGTTGTTCTTGCTTCCAAAGCAACTCAATTCACAAACTGTGGCACAAATTCAGAAGATTGACGCTGCAGTGAAAGATCGCGAAGGCGAATCGATCGAACACTTGCGTACGGGAATCATCGCCGTCTTCGCACAAAGCGGCGATCAGGCTTCAATGGACTACTTGCGAGAGCTCTGGACGCAGGAGCCAGAACGTCGCAGCGAAATTTCATTGGGACTGGCTCAACATCCCAACGAAGACAATTGGGGGTATCTCGTCAGCAGCTTGAGTTCGCTGGACGACATGACCGGAAACGAAGTGCTTGGCAAACTGGTCAGCGTCAGTCGCCGACCTCGCGATGCTCAGCACTATCGAAACGTCATTGATCTCGGCTATCGACTCCGCGGAAAAGGGATTCACAAAACGGTTCGTTTGCTTGAACACTGGTCTCGGGCAAACCGTCCAAACGAAGGCAAGTCATGGAAAGCAACCATGGATGACTGGAAGAAATGGTATGACGTAACCTTTCCACAGAGCGAACCAATCTTGGTCGGAGATGAGACGGCTCAAAGCGGCGTTTCGACAGCCTCGATTCTAGAAAAGATTGAGTCGCTTGAAGGATCGGACGTCATGAATGGCCATGCGGTTTTCCAAAGTGCGAATTGCGCGAAATGTCATCGCTGCCGCGGAACTGGAAACGCGATCGGACCAGAGCTAACCGATCTCGCAAGTCGATACACACAACGTGAAATGATCGAAGCGATCGTGAATCCGAATGCACATGTCGCGGACCGATATCGCGCCAGTGTGATCCAACTGGAAGATGGCCGCCAAATCGAAGGCATGGCCGCAGAAGACGTGGATGAATCGATTGTCGTGTTGCTGGCAAACGGAGACCGCGTTCGCTTCGCAGGCGACGAAATTGAAGCCAAAAAACTGGTTGAAACATCGCCAATGCCTGAAGGTTCGATCGACGATCTGACGCCGCAAGAAATTAGTGACCTTTTGAGCTTCATGGGTGACACTTCGCGAACGGCGAACTCCAGTTCAACATCGCTTAAGTAGAGCAGAGGATTCGAAAGCTCATGGATGATGCCACGACGACGGTCAAACAGCTCAAGGACGCGATCGCTCAGTTCGCAGACGAGCGTGACTGGAATCAGTTTCATTCACCCAAGAACCTCAGCATGTCGATCGCCATCGAAGCTGCTGAACTGATGGAGCATTTTCAGTGGATCTCGCAGGAAGAAAGTCGTAAGCTCGACGACGCAAAACGGCTCGACGTCAAAGAAGAATTGGCGGACGTCGTCTGTTACTGTTTGGCGTTGGCAAATTCGATGAATATCGATTTGTCCGAATCTTTTGAGCACAAGATGGCTCGCAATCGTGAAAAGTATCCCGCAGAAGAATTCAAAGGGATCTACGGACACGACGACCCGGCGCGTGGCGCCTAGCGTAAGGGGCTGATCCAAATGGCAGGTTAAAACCTGCCCACTTCAACGCCACAGGTTCGACGCGACCAACGATTTGAGTTACGATTTTGATTCCACGTACACGACGCTGCCAGCGTCGTAGCTTCAAATTCAACGACGCTGGCAGCGTCTTGTACGGTCAATTTCAAAGTCATTCGGTCGATGTTTAAAGCCTGGCAATCAATCACGCTCTGGAAACGGGTTCTTATCGGGCTGGTTTTCGGATTGGCTGTCGGCCTTTTGCTGCGTTACGTCATTCCGCTTCCTGATTTCGTCAAAACGGTTGACGGCAAAGAAGTCACCACGCCGGGCGCTAGCTACATTGGCGAACATGTCATTTATCCGTTCGGTAAGGCATTTGTTCGGCTGATCAAAATGTTGATCATTCCTTTGATCGCAACGACGCTTGTTGCGGGCGTGACGGCGATGGGCGATCCGAAGAAACTGGGATCGTTGGGTCTGCGGACGATGGCGCTTTATCTGGCCACCACTTTTTTTGCCGTTTCACTTGGCCTGGCCATGGGAACATTGCTCAAGCCCGGAGTCGATGTCAACTATGCTTCTGCGACCAGTGAAAGTGCTGCAGCGGTTGAAGGAAAATTGAAAAATGCCGAAGGATCTGGCGGCATCGTTGATCGGCTGCTGGAGATCATTCCGGAGAATCCTGTCGCCGCACTGGCCAGTGGACAAGTCCTTCCAACGATTTTCTTTTCAATTCTGATTGGCGTTGGAATCCTGTTGGTCGGTCCTCCCGCAGATCCAGTTCGAAAGTTTTTCGATGCGGCCGCCGACGTGGTGATGAAGGTCACGATGTTGGTGATGGAGTTGGCACCGTACGGAGTCGCCGCGCTGATGGCATGGGTCATGTGCACCAAAGGTGTTGGGATCCTCTCGAACTTACTATGGCTTGCGATTGCGCTTTACGTGAGCTGCATTCTGCAAATCGTCTTGGTTTATGGATTGCTGATCGTCAAAGGGATTTTGCGGTTGCCTTTGAAACAGTTCTTCCGCGGCATTGCTGATGCTCAGGGGATTGCCTATTCGACTGCATCTTCGAGTGCGACGCTTCCCGTTTCAATTTCCTGTGCGGAGACAAACCTTGGCGTCGACAAGTCAGTCGCCGCATCGGTTCTTCCGCTCGGCGCGACGATCAACATGGACGGGACAGCGATCTATCTTGGGCTAATTGCTTTGTTTGGAGCTCAGGCGCTCGGCATCCCAATGACGGCCAGCGGCTACGTGATGGTTGCTCTGACCGCGACACTGATTTCGATCGGAGCCGCAGGAATTCCGTCAGCCGGCCTGTTATTGGCGACCGCTGTGCTGGCCGTGATCGACGTGCCTCCCGAGCAGGCGATTGCCATCATCGCTTTCATTTTCCCGTTCGACCGAATTCTCGACATGATGCGAACGTTGACGAATGTCACCGGCGACATTGCGGTTGCGTGTACGGTCGCAAAATGGGAAGGCAAACTGGACGAAGACGTCTTTCGCAACGAAGCAGAACTTTAGACTGAGCAGCACTCCGATAGCATTAGACTCTCCGCGAAAGTAGCGCATGCGCGCGGACGCATCATACAAACAGCGGCATGAATCTCATTCGAACTCGGTGAGTTAGCGAGGAACTATGGCGATTTGTGCAGCAGAGGAATCATGACAGTCAGCCCGGAGGGCGAAACAAGAACTGCCGGTGGCGTGAGCCACCGGAGCCGAATCACCTTACTTCGAAGCCCGGAGGGCGGCACAAACTTGAACACCCAGCCGCACTTAATCATGTGTCGCCCTCCGGGCTTGGCGGGTGCTGAACTTGCTGTCCGGTGGTTTACACCACCGGCAGATCGTATGCCGCCCTCCGGGCTTTCACAAATCATTTGCCATGAAATGACCAACAATCTTCAAAAACGCGCAACATCAAAAAGCGCAAACGCTCATTGAGCTTGTATTTGCCATGTGAATTGCATCGATTTACGGGAATTTCCACTCTTCTTTTGTAACAATCCAGTTACTTGATCGTATTCCTCAGGGAACTAAATGAAGCACTGATCGTCGAACCCCGGTCACCCATACAATTGAGGCACTGCCATGCGTTGGTTTACTTTTCTGCTACCGGTAATCGTATTGATGTCGATGATGTCACTTGCAACTGAAATTGAAGCTCAGGAGATCTCCTTCTGGGAAGAGTTCGCGCTCTCTGAAGACCGGGACAAAACGCTCGAAAAACTCGTCCCCGGAAGTGAAGACTACTACTTCTTTCATTGTCTTCACGCTCAAAACAAACAGCAACTCGACGAAGTGGACTCACTCCTCAAACGATGGATCAAGCGTCACGGTAAGACGCAACAAGTGCGTGTGATCGAGAATCGCCAATCGCTTTTGATCTACGGTGAAGATCCGAAACGAACGCTTGATCATTTAGAGCGTCAATTAGGACTCAACTTCAATCATCAACGCCGCATTCCACAGGCTCAAAAAGATTTGCCAACGCAACTGGCGGCGAGCCTGATCGATCCTGCCAAACTATTGGCGCAACTTCTGAAGCAGGACGGGAACTCACTTGGAAAAATCAACAATCAAGGACTCTACTTCCTTGCTGGCAAACCGCTCAACACTCGGCAACGACGTGACTTGCTCAAACGCATTCAGGACCCGACCTTCCCGGGAATTGTTGAGCTAATCTCAAAAGACCTCAAAGGAAAAGACGCCAAACGATTTGGTGGACTCGGCATTCACAAACAGCTCACCAAAGCACAACTGGAACAGCTTGCGAACCTCGTTCCCGACTTGCGATCACAGCAAAACTTCATCAATGAGTTCCTGTTGCGGTTGCAGCCTTCGGAAGATCTCAACATTCGCGGCGACGCGGAGGCCTATCGCAAATACCTGGATGATATGTGGGCCTTCGTCAGCAAATTACATCCGAACTTCAACAGCCTCAAGGCCAGCGTGCTCTATCGTTTGTTGGAACTGGATCAACGAGAAGGCAACATGAACCGGAAACGTTTCGTGACGTATCTCGAACTGCCGCGGAACGTTCCCTACATCAACCCAAAGATGACCGACGGGCTGCGCGGCAGGATGATTGCTTCGCTGGGAGAGAACTATTCCAGCATCACGCGATGCATGCCAATCAACAATGAAGAAGATCTGATTCAAGATTATTTGCATCACTTTCTGGCATCGGCAGCCAACCCAAACGCCTTCGCTGAATACTTCGAGCGGGACTATCTGAAACGACAGTTCGCCACAGCCAAAATTCTGTCCGGAAACGGAGACCGCGAATCGTGGGCCTCGATGTTGACGCCCGGTCAATACAAATCGTTGCTGGAGCGGATTGATTTGGATTTCGCGGCATCGAACGATGAGTACTTTGAAGTCGACGATTCTGTCGAATTGGAACTATTCACCAAAAACGTCGACAAGCTGATCGTAAAAGTCTTCGAGATCAACACGCGAAACTTCTATCGCAAACACGGTCGAGAAGTCGACACGGACATTTCGCTCGATGGACTCGTCGCCAACGACGAACAGCTCTACGAATACGATGACGCGCCGTTGCTCAGAAAGAGCCGCAAGTTCAAGTTCGAGAAAATCAACAAACGTGGCGTCTACGTGATCGACTTCATCGGTGGCGGCAAAAGTTCTCGCGCACTGATTCGCAAAGGACGCTTGCAGTTGGTTGGACGCGTGACTTCGATTGGACAACGTTTCAATGTCGTCAACGAATCCGGCAGCCTTGTAACCGACGCATCGCTTGCTGTCGGAGGACGAAATTACACCGCCGACAAAGATGGCAACATCGACGTTCCATTTTCAACTCAAAAAGGAACTCAGAACGCCATCGTTTCTCAAGGCGATTTTAGCAGCCTGCAAGTCTTCCAACCGGTCACCGAAGCGTACTCATTGAAGAGCGCCTTTCATGTCGATCGAGAATCGCTGGCTCAAAACAGCGAAGCCACCGTCATCGTTCGGCCATCGCTTTCGCTTTCTGGTGGCACTCCGATTCCATTGAAACGTCTCGAATCTTGCAAGCTTGAGATCACGTCGACTTCGATCGACGGCGTTTCAACATCGAAAACGATCAGCGACCTTGCCGTATCTGAACTTCAGGAAGCGACAGCAACATTCTTGGTACCGCCGCGTTTGAAGACCGTTACGTTTCGTCTGGAAGCAAAACTGAAAACGTTGCTCAAAAAGGAACAGACTCTAGTCGCCTCCGACTCGTTCACGATCAATCTGATCGATGTCACCAAAGATATTTTTGATCTGCATCTACTCCCAACCAACGAAGGATGGTTCGTTGAAGTGCTAGGAAAATCTGGCGAACGACGAAAAGGACAGCCCGTTCGATTCACTTTCGGAGTTGCTGGTCTGAACAAGAAAATCAACGTTGATCTTCAATCAAACGATAAAGGACAGATTCAACTCGGTGACTTAAGCAACATCGCCTGGATGGAAGCGACTGCCGCGCGAGGCACGAAACGACGATGGAATCCAAACCCGAAACGAATGCATCTGTCGTCCAAT
>CALLUY010000141.1 GCA_938010615.1 uncultured Pirellulaceae bacterium
GCGTTCCAATACAAGCCCGACGCGCAAGCGAGGGAGCAGGAAATCCTCGGAAAAATCCCTCGCTTGCGCATCGGGTTTGTATTGATAAGGGGTACTCAAGGAATGCACGATTCGATCCTGAAGGGATCGCAGCAAACGCACACTGTGATCCCTTCGGGATCATGTTTGCCATCGACCGAATCCGGTGATGGCGCTGCGCTTATCACCGGCTAATAGCTTGAATCCCTCCGGGATGGGCCGAAACACTGCAACTTCAAAACGCGTGAGCGAGGTGCTGCTGGTTCCTCCCTCACGCTTCGGGTTGGGGTTTCAGTTAACTGTTCAACTGTCCTTTGATCGTCTTCTGCGTTTTATCCCAAACGTCAACCAAAAGTTCCAAGTACGCTTCTGGCGAAAGCAACGGACTCGTGTCGTTAGATTCGATATCGAACAACCAGCCGTTACCGTACTTGTCCAAGTTGATGGCTGACGGATCTTCCATCAATGCCGGATTGAACTCGGTTAGCGTTCCAGCCAACGGACTGTAAAGCGAGCTCTCTGCCTTTTTGCTTTCAACGGCACCGATCTCTGCACCAAGTTCAACGGGACTGGGAGCATCAAACATCCAATCCAGAAAGTAAACGTCTTGTAGCAAACGAACGGAATAGGCGGTGAATCCAAAACGTACTGAGTTTCCATCAGAAGAGGGCAACGCCCACATGTGGTTCGTCGCGTACATTCGATCGGTGGGAAAAGTTGCTTCGAACTCTCCCATCATGAAGGTCAGATTTTCAGAAGAGTCAGTCATGTGTTTCGTGTGAAGTTTTCAGTGCGCAGTATGTGAAGCTTGGTAATCTCGGTTCGTCGAATCTCGCGGAGCGAGCTTACTGCACACTTCTCACTGTAAACTTCACACTCGCGATCTTTATCGCGCTATGTGTACCGCACGCCCTGATGCTCTTCCTCAAAGAACACGGGCAGCAACGCGTCCGCATGCAGGAAGCCTTTGCGAGTCAGTTGAATCTTTGCATCATCGAAATCAAGCATTCCATCGTTGCGGTGACCTTCAAACTGATCAGCCCATTGCTGGAGAATATTCACATCGAACTTGTCCTGAAAATATCCAACATCCAGATAGCCACGTTTTAGCTGAAGAATCATCTCGCGAATCAGCAACTGATTTGGCGTCGGTTGATACGCTCGTCCCAGCGGCAATTTCCCGTGCTCCATCAAGTCAGCTTGGTACTGCTTCATGTCGGCTTTGTTCTGATAGTGAACTCCAGAGACATGTCCGAAGCTGGCGATACCCGTCGCCAGCAAGTCAGACCCCTGCCAGAGATTATCACGGTAACTGAAGTTAACTTTGTCATTGTCCTTCACCACCGTATAGGCACTGCTAATCTTGTAACCTGCGGCAAGAAATTCTTCGTACGCGTAGTCCAACCACTCTCGCTTTGTTTGCCAATCCGCAACAGGCGTTTCAATTTTGTTGCCGAGGATATCTTTTGAATAGACCGTGTTGAATGGTAATTCCATCTGATAGATCGTGATGCTCTCCGGCGAGAACTTGATCGCTTCGGCGATGTTGAACTTCCAGTTCTCCCAGGTCTCGCCGACCATGCCGGAGATCAAGTCGATATTAACGTTCGGGAAATCCAGTTTCTTGATCCAGTCCCAAGACTTGTAAACCTCTTTTGAAAGATGAGCTCGACCGTTTTCTTCAAGTACCGAATCGGTGAAGTTTTCAACGCCAAGACTCAAACGAGTGACACCAAGTTCCTTCAGAGTCTTGAGTTTCGATTCCTGCAAAGTACCCGGTTCGCATTCGAACGTGACTTCTTCAGCCTGATCCCAGTTAATGTTTTGACGCAGCCGATCAACCAGCGACGTCAGTTGCCGCGAACTCAGGAACGAAGGTGTTCCGCCACCGAAGTAAACGAAGCGGAACGGACGCCCGCCCATAACTTCCTGCTTGCTGACCAATTCGATTTCACGACACAGAGCCGCGACGTAAGCTTCGATCTCCTTTGCGTTTTGATCCGTGAAGACTTTGAAGTAGCAAAACTTGCAACGCTTGCGGCAGAACGGAATGTGCAGGTACAAACCCAGCGGCGTGTCGACCGGCGGAGGCGACTGCAGAGCAGCCTCGACGGTGGGAAGGTGATCTCCGCTCCACTGCGAAAACGGTGGATAGTTAGAAATGAAGTAACTGCCTACTTCGGTTTTGGTCGATTCAGCCATGAAGATGTCTATCGTCTAAAAAAGAATCCCGATTTGCGAGCCACTAGTTTTGAACCAAAATTTAGCCGCCCGGTTTCTATCCATCATAACCGATGAGATCGATTTGCCGGCATTTGTTTGACCGCGATTCCAATACGAGCCCGAAGCGCAAGTTTTGAAGTTGCACACATTCAGTCACGAAGTGACGACATGCATTAGCCATGGACGCAAGTCCGTGGTTACGGTTAATGAACCGCCCGCAGAGTGCCGCAGGCACGGCAGGAGCCAAGCTTTGCACTACCGCAATTTCCCTGCCGTCCTTTCAGGACTGCCGATAACTGCATCAATGTTTCCATGGACTTGCGTCCATGGCTAATACATGCCGTGCTTTCAGCACTAAACACTGCAACTTCAAAACGCGTGAAAATTAAAAATTAAAGGAAGCGAAGCGTTGCAATACAAGCCCGACGCGCAAGCTTTGAAGTTGCACATTTGAGGCAAGATTACGCATTCCACTCAATTAAAACACGTGAAAATTAAAAAAGCGAAGCGCTCCAATACAAGCCCGACGCGCAAGCGAGGGATCCGGAAATCCTCGGAAATATTCACTCGCTTGCGCTTCGGGCTTGTATTTGTGCAACTTCAAAACTCACGCTTCGGTTAGTGTTGGCGCCAAGAAAAAACCCTGACGCGGCATTTGCCGCACAGGGTTTCAATGTTCAAATTCCAATCGGAACCTATTCGCGTTCGTGCTGCATGCCAGGAATTGGCTCAGCTTCACCGCCTTCGTATTTCGCTTCAGGGATGTGAGTGAGTTTGCCAGCCGCGAAGAAGTCAATCGCTTCAACGGTGCTCTTCTTCTCTTGCTCATATTCGGTCGCTTCGAAAGAAGCAGCGTCGGTGATCATCTCGATGACTTTGCCTTCGATGATCATGTTGCGAAGCGAATCCATCTGACCAGATCGTTCAAGACGAGCCCGGACTCGGCGTGGCGAATCGTTTTGCTGAGCCGCGATGCGAGCGATCTCCGCTGTGTAATCGGCTTCGGTCTCTTCAACATTCTCTTCTTCCGCGATACGCTCAAGAATAAAGTGCTCGCGAAGCATCGTTTCTGTTCGCTCGAGGATATTGCTACGAGTGCGGTTTTCCTGTTCGCGAATTTCCTGATCCGAGAAACCGCTGCGACGCATTTCGATGCTGGCTCGTTCGAGCTCACGACCGGATTGGCGACGGAGCAGATCCGGCGGCAATTCCCACGAAGCCGACTCAGTGAGCGTCTTGCTGATTTGGTCGCGGACGACTTCGCGTTGACGATACTCAAGGCGACTCGAAAGTCCTTCCTTGATTCGAGTTCTGAGTTCGTCCATGTCCATGCCGGTTTTTTCGGCCAATCCTTCAACACCATCGCCACCGCGACGCTTAACGTCAAGGATTTCGAATTCGACTTCCAGCTCCTTGCCAGCGAGCTCAAGATTCTCAGAAAATTCGTTAACGGTAACTTTCGTCGTACGCTTTTCTTCGGCTTGGGCGCCAATGATCAGCTTGTCAAAATCTTCGATCATTCCATCCGCCATTGAAAGCGACGGAAGAACCTGAATCGAAACGTCGGAGGCAGAAGAAATATCTTTGCCATCCAAACGCGTTGTGATGTTGGCTTCGATGTAGTCGCCCGCCTCAACTTTGTCTTCAACCGGCTCAAGCGTTGAGAACTGCTCAGAAAGCTTCGCCAGTTCCGCTTCGACATCGGCGTCGGTGAAGTCGTACTCAGGACGCTGAATCTTCAGACCTTTCCATTTTGGCATTTCGAAGTCAGGACGGACTTCAATGTTGAATTCAAACTTCAAGTCACCTTCTTCGGGAACGGTGACTTGTTCGTAGTCCAAGTCCGGCTCGCTGATCGCAGAGAAGACTTCTGATTCGCTGATCTGCGTCAGGCTATCCATCAACAGAGCGCCTTTGACTTGATCTTCGACCTGCTTGCGGAATTTTTTCTCAATCAGGTTCCGTGGCGCTTTGCCAACACGAAAGCCAGGAACTTCGGCTTTGGGCACGATCGTGTCGAACTGTTTTTGAAAGTACTTCTCAATGTCCGACCGCGGTACTGTCACAGTGACGTGGCGACCACATGAGCTTGTTTCATTGATGTCGAGATTCAGATCCAGCTTTGCTTCTGCGTCTGTCGTTGGCGTTTCGGTCGAAGTATTCACTATCGTTATCCAAAGGTTATTGATTCAAAACCAGAATATGAATCCGGTCGCAATACACGGAAAGAATTGTAGTTTTCCGAGGCTGCTTTGAGGATGAGCCAAAGAAAAAATCATGCGATAAAACGCATGATTTTGATAGGCATTGAGAAAGAGAGCGGGTGATCGGATTCGAACCGACGACATTCACGTTGGCAACGTGATGCTCTAGCCACTGAGCTACACCCGCGTACTTTTCAAGTCGCACGATTATACGGCCGTTGGAGAGCCTTGCAAGGCACAATGTTGGCGATCTCCACGTTCGTCTAACCATGATTTATTCGGCGATCGCTGCCGTTAACTTCATTCCATTTCCAGATGAACCTTGAGTGAGCAAATCCGTTCTAAGGGGGCGTTGTCCAGAATTGGTCGGATCACGCGGATTTTGCGGTTGCCAGCACGGATTCCAAGCCCTCTTTGGAAAAATATCTGCCATGGGAACCCCATTATTGGTATCATGACGCCCCCGTAAGGGACTTTCGGACATTCAATCTCCCGAAAGCTTATCGTTCGGATTTCAAGACAAGGAACCCTATATGTTGTCCGTGAAACTAGTTGTTGTTGGTGGCGATGCAAAAAGCAAAGAAGTACAGCTGAAACTACCAACAATCATTGGACGCGGTCGCAAAGGCGTTTCGCTGACGCTGCCGCACAAACTAGTTAGCCGCAAACATACGGAGCTTTACGAGGACCAAGGACAACTATTTGTCCGCGATCTGGGCTCGCTAAATGGGACTTATGTCAACAATCAGCGAATCGCTGAATCGCAGGCACTCAAACCAAACGAGCTGCTGACGCTTGGAAACGTTACGTTTCGAGCCGTGTATGACCTGACAGGTGTGACGACTCCGCCACCAGTCCCTGACTTTCAAGAAGTCGCTGCTTCGGAGGATGTTCTCGATGACGAGCAGGCTCGGAAAGATTCGGACTCCGGCACCGGCAAAAGCTTGATCGAAGTGAATGCCGCGGACATCGAAGATACCGATGAGGATGTGATCGAAGATGCATCAAAATCCGATGTCGCATCAAGTAACATCTTCGGCGACGCTCAAATCGAGGGACCCTCTCCCGAAAAATCGATCTCAATGAGCGCCATTGATGGGCTTCCGGTGTCAAAAAACAACGCAGGTTTCGAAGTCCAATTGGATGGTGTGGAGAGCCCTGAATCGATCAAACAGGTTGAAATTGAGCTCGATGTACCCGCTCGAGCCGAACAAACTGAAGATTCAAAGTTGGGCTCCTTCTTGAAAAAACTGCCTCGATAGAGCAGACTTGCGTGCGTGAAAAAGAATAACGAAATTGATCGCACACTCATCCGGCGGATCCGAGCCGGTGACTCTGAAGCTTGGAACGACCTGATCGGTCGCTACGAAGGGCGGTTGCTTGCGTTCGTCGATAGCCGACTTTCAAATCGTTCTGCAAGTGAAGACATCGTTCAGGAAGCTTTCATTGGGTTCCTGAACAGCTTGCCGAATTACGATGGCGGCCGTCCATTAGAAAGCTACCTGTTTTCGATTTGCGCTTATAAGCTTACGGACCATCTGCGACGCGAAGGTCGTCGCCCTGCCATTCCATTGTCAACTGGCGCAGATTCCAGCAGCGGACAGTGGCAGCTCAAAGGCAACGCTCGGCCTGCAAGTAGTATCGCTCGCAGCGTCGAACGAAAGCGTATTGAAGAAGACGCGTTGGCCGAAGCGATCGGCGACATGATGGCAAAGTGGCAGAAGAACGGCGATTGGCTGAAGCTAAAATGCATGGAGCTACTGATCGTCAAAGGTACGCCCAACAAAGGGGCCGCCACGGCCTTGGGCATTACGGAGCAACAAGTCGCGAACTATAAGTTCGATTTCCTCAGTCGCTTGCGGACGCTGATTAAGCGCAAGGGTCTGTCTCAGGAAGTTTTCCCTGAGCTCTACGACGAGTAAGCGAGATGGATGCGGGACCGGCCGCGTTGATAATACAATCGCGAATAATACAAGCCCGACGCGCAAGCGAGGGAGTATTTCCATAATACAAGCCCGACGCGCAAGCGAGGGAATATTTCCGAGGATTTCCCGATCCCTCGCTTGCGCGTCGGGCTTGTATTGCAA
>CALLUY010000142.1 GCA_938010615.1 uncultured Pirellulaceae bacterium
CAAAGTCTCGGTGGCATAGGCCTCTGGCCTGTGTTCTGCATGTCCACAAGCCAGAGGCTTATGCCACCTCCCCAACTGCAACGACCCTACTGAATCACCTTCATTGAACGGTATTGCCGTTAAACGAACAAGGACCTTTCACTGAACGGCATTGCCTTTAGGCGGAATCGAATCGGGGTCTCGTGTCAAATTCCGGCTCAAGTGAATAGTGTCAGTACACTCAAGCCGGTACTACGAACGGCGCGATCGATCTTTCGCCGCAAAAGCAATGGCTCAACCATTCACAACCTCTTCGAGACGCTGCTACGTTGGTTCGCGTCCCCATTCGTCCATGTAACGCAGCAACGGATACAGAAAATATTGGATCACCCGTTGCTTGCCGACCTTAATTTCGGCAGTTACCGTCATGCCAGGCATCAAACGGAAATGCTTGCCAACTTTTCGAAGTCCATCAGGATTGATCATTTCGACTCGCGTGCGATACATCGTGGCCGCAAGCGGATCGAGCATTGCAGCGGTTTTGTCTTTCTCGAATGAGCCTTCGCTGATTTTGCGAACGACGCCGTCGATGGTTCCGTGCTTTTGATACGGAAACGAAGCCAACTTGATGCGGACTTGGCTGCCGCGAATAAGTGTGCTGTTTTCGAACTGTTGGCGAGTTCCTTCGCGAACTAGCGATATGTCTTTTCCAGGAACTTCGACTTCGGCTTCAAATAGCCCTTCTAGTGGAACGAGACGGAAAATTGGTTCGCCTGGCTTTGAGACGGAACCCACTGACACATCGGCGACTTCAAGGACAAAGAATTCTTTCTGCGGCAGGTCGGTTGGGACTTTGAGTTCGACTTGTGAATTGGTGTGTATTGCTTTGGCGATTTCCTGTTTGACGTCTTTCCTTTGTTGTGACGATTCGGCGAGCTGAACGATCAGTTGTGATTGCCAAGTCGCTTTGTAGGCTTCCGCTTGAGCGTCGATGGCTTCGATTTCTTTAGCGAACTCCTGCCGACGTCCCATCGCTGCGCGGACTGTTTTCTCGGCAGTGCCCATCTGAAGCAGGATTCCGTCAAGGTCTTGCTGAGAGCGAGCTCCCTTCTTGACGAGACTTATGGTTTTGTCGCGAATACTGCGGTACCGCAAAAGAGCCCGTTTATCCAAGTCCACTTGCGTTTCGTTGTTTTCGAGTTGAACTTCGAACTTGCGCTTGTTGGCTTCAAACTCCAGTTGCTTGGCCATGAACTCGGCTTTGCGTCGCACGAAAACAGAACGCTCCATCGCAAAGTTTGGATCGGAGTCTGCTTGTGGTGGATCGAATTCGAGACTGTCGCGTTCCGCGTTAAGACGTGCGATCAAGGCATCCAAAGATTCGATGCGACCTTGCAGCTGTTTCAAGTCCGCTTCCGGGTAGGTCGGGTCAAGCGTCGCAAGTACATCGCCAGCTTGGACGCGATCTCCGAATTCGGCGTTCATCGTCCGAATTTGAGCAGCCACGGAAGTATCGATCACGACTGGCGGGTCAACCGTGATCAGTTTGCCCTGTGCCGTTACGATTTTGTCGACTTCAGCCCAGCAAGACCAAGCGACTGCAGAAATCAAAAGTGCAACAACCGTGTAGAGCGTCCAACGTGCTCCGCCGGGAACGGATCGTGTTTCAATTTCAACCGCGTCGGGTTGGAATTCCGTCAGCAATCGATCGTGGTTCGAACGTTGTCGGATCGCTTCACTGCGCGCAGATTCGCGGCGGATCTGACGCTGCTCGCGTACCGTCAGGTCGTTGTTGTCTTCGTTGGTAGGTTCATCCGGCGCGGCCGATTGATCTACACTCGTCCCGTTTGTTGGTGCCATAAGTCCGAGTAAACCTTGCAAGATTGCAACAATTGTTGATGAGTCCCAATCATGTCGATTCGGCCTCGTTCCATCACGATGATTTGATCGCACTCTGTCAGCGTCGTCAGTCGGTGCGACACGATGATGACGGTACGGCCTTTGGCGATGCGTTTCAGGTTTGTCTGAATGATCGCTTCGCTTTCTGGGTCCAGTGCACTGGTGGCTTCGTCAAAGATCAGGATCTTTGGCTCCTTCAACAACGCTCTGGCGATTGCCAAACGTTGTTTCTGGCCACCAGAAAGGTTGGAGCCATTTTCTTCCAGCATTGTATCGTACGACTGCGGCATCCGTTCAATGAACTCCGCAGCGCCGGCAAGACGAGCCACATAGACGACTTCCTGGAAGCTTGCATTGGTCTTCGCCATTGCAATATTATCACGAATCGAACCGCGGAACAGAAAGTTATCCTGCAGCACGACGCCAATGTTCTGACGGACGTGTGAAATGTCTAACTCTCGCATGTCCAATTTGTCGACACGGATGATGCCGGACTGCGGTTGGTGCATGCCTTGGATCATTCGCGTTAACGTTGTTTTTCCGGATCCGCTGCGACCAACGATCCCCGTGATCTTTCCTCGCGGCACGGAAAACGAAACTTCGTCCAATGCGGGAGCAGCCGATGGAGCGTATCGGAAGGTGACACCTTCGAAGTCCATTGCTCCATCAATAATTGGACGCAAGCCACGACCAATGCCGGGTTCTTCATCACGATTCATCACGGTGCCCAGCATGCGAACCGAAAGTGCACATTGCTGATATGAGTGAACTAGCGAAACGAGTTGAACCAACGGTCCTGTTACGCGACCAGAGATCATCTGGAAAGCAACCAGTTCACCAACGGAGAGCGTTTTGCCAAGCACGAGGCTGGCTCCGTACCAGACAACGGTGACAGTGAGCAGTTTTTCGAGCAGCTTCGAAATCGTGGTCGCCGCAATCGAGATCTTGCCGACTCGAAAATGCATCGCGACTGCTTGAGCCGAACTGTTGTCCCAGTGGCTACGTTGTACGGGTTCCATACTGAGCGCTTTCACGGTTTGGATTCCGTGAATCGTCTCGACCAACATGGCTTGGCGTTCGCCTTCGGCGTGATAGAGGGCTTCGAGGCGTTTGCGATATGGCACCAGCAGCACCCCGATATTGACGCCCAATAGCGCCGAGAATATCAATACGACGATCGTCAATTCGGCGCTGTAGTAGTACAGGATCGGTAAAAAGACGAACAACGCGGTCGCGTCGAGCATCGTCAAAAACAGACTCCCGGTTAGGAATTCTCGGATCTGACTGGTTTGCTGCATGTGTTTTGTGAGTACACCAGCAGTGATTTGTTCGAAGAAGTTCAAAGGCAACTTCATCAAGTGCCCGAACGTTCGCGTGGCGACACGAATGTCGATTTTACTGGTCGCGTGAAGCAACAGGTAGCTTCGTAGGTATCCAAGAATGGCATCGAAGATCAACGCAAAACAGATCCCGACGGTCAGCACTTGCAGCGTGGCTCGTGCGTAGTTGACCAAGACCTTGTCGATCACAATTTGAAAGAACAGCGGAACGATGAGCGCGATCAAATGAATGAACAATGCTGCGATCGCGACGTCAATAAATGCCGTTCGCTGTTTGAATACTTCTGGCAGAAACCAGCGTAGACTGAATTTTTGTTTGGTGTCGAGAAGTGAGGTCTTCTTTTTGGAAAGAATGACTTCACCTTTCCAAGACTTTTCAAAGTCTTCCCGGTTGAGGAAGATGAATCCCTGTTGATCGGCGAGCGGATCGAAAACGGCAACTTGCTGGACTGAGTTCCCTTCTTCATCGGCTTCACGCATTCCAACGGCGATAACGTAGTTGCCATTCTCAAGGCGAATCATGGCAGGGAACGCTTGATCAAGCTTAGCAAGCTGTTTCCAAGTCAGCCGAGTGTGCTTGATTTTCAGGCCAGTGTCTTTTCCAATCCGAAGCACACGTTTCAAACTCGGTTCGTCGAACTCGAGTGAATAGTCATGAATCAATCGGTCGGCGCTGACGTCGATTCCATGGTGTCGGGCAACCAGTGAGAGGCACTGGAGAGATGTGTGTTTGCCGCGCGGGTCGCGAACATTTTCTTTTGCGCCAGATGCAGATGATGGGGCTGTGGGTTCTGGTTTTTTGTTGTCTGGTGTAGATTCAGCGGCTGGCTTGGAACCTGTCGAATCGGGCTCACTGCCTCCGGATTCAGCCATAATGCGATCCAGTTCATCAGGAGAAAATCGTTTCTCTGGAGAGTTAGAATCGTTTGGTGGCTGAGTCATAATCGTGCAATGGCTGGAGCAATGTCGGAAATTGTACGTTCCAATTACCGCGCGATTGGAATGAAATAAGAAATTGCTGCTCGGTTGGTGTGCAATCTATCAAACTGCGAGAACGATTAATCCGCATAATCGGAATCGAAGATGGTCCAGATGTGCGCACAAAAAAAGCCCACGCGATAGTACATGGGCTTTGTTCGAATCTGATGTCTTTTTGAAAGTTAGACAGGTGTCGCGATCTTGCCGAAGTCGCCATCGGCTGCAGTGACTTGGAATCGCTGTCCGAGCGTCCCCGATTGTGTAAAGATTGAAACCAAATCGATGTCGCTTCCGACTTGTTGGTCGGGACCATCAGTAGATGCTGGCGGACCGAACAAGGCAAGAGTCTCAATCTGACTGGCAAGTTGATCGAAGTTCTGGATAACGATCGATCCTTGTGCTTCCTGACGGTTGAGGTTCAGGTCGATCCGCAGCGTGTTCCCCAAGCGACGGAACAAAAGGTCATCTTCGAGTAGATCGAGTTCTCCGGTGCGAACGTGAAGTTCAATTCGATCTCGTTCACGTGTGCCCGGATCCGCGTTCACGTTTCGATCAATATCGATGATCGTGTCACGGCCATCGCCAAGATTCCAAATGTAAGTGTCAGCCCCGTCGCCACCGCGAAGTACATCGTTGCCACCACGGCCAGTCAGAGTGTCCATCCCATCATTAGTGATGATCAGGTTGCTGATTTCATTGCCACCGACGATGTCGGCTCCAGATCCGGTACGAGCATTCTCAATGACGACACCGTAAGGAATCAGAACGCTGTTTTCGTAAGGAGTAAACGTGTCATTTCCATCAGCGTCGGTCTCACGTTTTTCGAGTGTGGAACGTTGACCTTCGCGCAAGTCAACTGTGGTTGGGACTTGATGCCTCGTCAGATTGAGCGTGTCGATTCCACCTGTGTCGTAGATCGCTTGCTGGTGAGCGTCATTAAATCGGAAGTGATTGTTTTCAGGATTAAACGAATTTCTCGCACCGTAAAGACGCTGTAATTCCTGAATGTCGTAAAGCATAAATGAAGACGGTGACTCAGGATAAGGGCCATCGAACTGACTGTTGCCGTTAAAGTGCTCGTAAGCCATGACTGTGTTGTAGTCGAAGTTGTTGAAAATCGACAACGATGGTTGACCTTCAAACGGATGTTTGAAGCCGAGTGAATGTCCAACCTCATGCAACACCACAAAATTGAAGAACGTCCCGAGTCCCTGAACGGTGGCAGGTTCATTGGTGATTGGGTCGAACAATGTGGAATCCCAGCCCGGCTGAGACCAATCGAACCAGATGTCTCCAATGGGTGATCCTAATCCGCTTCCGTCAACTGGGAGGTAAGCATACGCCGATGCGCCGGCTGGGCAATCAAACCCGTTTCCTGTTGACCACGAACCAAACGTGATCGCCGCGTCCGACGCAGTTCCATCGTAAGGAACTTCTCGGAAATTGATATTGGCATACTGTTGGATGCTTGTAAGCATCCGTCGCGTTTCTTCTCGCTGAGGCTGATTCCAAGCGAGCGTCATTTCCGCTTCGATACCGATTCCAGTGTCGCAAGTTGCTCCGCCCGGATAATACTCTGGCAGCAAAGGCCGTTGAGGTCCAGGAGGGCCCCGTCGGCCACTTTTGTCTTGGTTACCACTGTCAATGAACGTGTAAGTGATTTCCGTAATTTCGTTGGTGGTTGGATTGTCGTATTGGAATCCAGAGACAAGTGCATCGGCGCCGATCGGATCGGTGTTCACATTGAACCGCGTCCATTCGGTCGACAAGCCAAGGCTGTTCTTTCCTCGAACAAGCATGCCGTCAATTTGACGTCCGAAGTCGGCCTCAGCGCCTTTGAATACCAAACGATCAAACTGCGCGGACGTCAACGTGTGAACAATTCCCTGTTGCAAATCAACTCCGTCGAGTTCCATGCGACCAGATCGGACATCCGTGTTCTCGTCGTAAACCTGATACTCAGTCAGTGGTGGACCTGAATCAGTTTGACTAATAAAGTTGCCAATCGAAATTCGTTCAATCGTGTCAACCGAGAAGTCGTTTTGTGCCGTCGTCAGAATCGGATTCGCGATCGCACTGATTGCACCTGTATCAAGTGAGCTAACAAAACGCCCATCGTTGACGGTGATTCGGTAGAGTTCGGAATCGGTACGATTGGAAACGTGGTACTTGACCAAGCCGGCGTTGACCAAATCAGCACTCACTGGGATCCAGGTGCCTGCGTCCTGTCGAACTCCATTGATTGTGAAGAAACCGCTATCCGCTGCAACTCCGGTGTCGAAGAAACGTACTTCACTAAGTTCTGTCGGAGGAATGCCATCGGCATCAGTCCACGAGAACATGGATGCAATGTCGATGATGCTTCCGGTTCGAGAGTTAACATCGAATGCATTTACGACGGGACGATGCTGATTCTCAAGTGTTGTGATGTTGAAGAATGTTGGATCGCTAAGCACACCGCCAACAACAACTTGTAGGCGAATGTCTTCGTTCTGCTCACCGAACGCACCGCCGATGTATTTCAATTCGTCGATCTCAGCCGCCGCGACGCGAACGAACTGACCCGAAGGCAATCTTGATCCCCGAAACTCGAAGTAACCACCATTTACGTTGGTTCGCAAATCGGTGAGTTGATAAAAGTCAGGAGTGTTACCGCTGCTGTCTGATCCGCTTACTAGCGGCGCGATGTCCAATGAATAAGCCTCGAGGATTGAGGCGTCGATGCCTACTGCGGTTGGTCTCGCATCGGTCAGGATTGGAATGTCAACAGGTTGTGACCAACCACCATCATTAGCTTGGATTCCGATGAACTCGGCGTCTGGACCAAAGCTCGCACCGACGTACTGAAGTTGGTCGAGTTCATCTGCTTTAACGTTGAACCATCTTGATGACGGCATGCGATTACCTTTGAAACGCAAGAATCCACCGTTTGCATTCGAGCGCCGGTCCACGAAGAAGTACTCGCGAATTGTGTTGCCCTGTGGATTGTCGGGATCAAACGCATTGAAAAGTCGTTCGATGTCGACGACTTCATTTGTCAGGACGGTAGATTTATTGGTTGGCTGGATAACAGCTGGCGTCGTGGTGGTGACGCGGAAGTCAAGCGTCTCGCTCAACGCCGAGCCGTCAAATACCTGAATCCCGATGTTCTCGAACTTTGGTCCCTCAGGAGCACCTACGTACTGCAGGCCTGCAAATTGTGTTGGTGTCAAAGAGTGGAACGTCGCCGAATCCAATCTTCGGCCATTGAGTTCCAGAAAGCCACTGTCAGCATTGTCGCGACGGTCCACGACGAAGTACCGGACAATGTTGTCACCGTCAGCATCATCGATATTGACCATGGCTGGAACAGGAATTTTTTGCCGTTCCAAAACGCTGAGCCTGTTTTCGTTGGCGGTGATGACTGGTCGCGAGTTGCCAGTAGTCACGTTGCTCGCCGAAACACTGCTGCGAAGGCCGCCGATTCCATTGATACCAAAATCTTCAACCGTCACACTAAAGGATTCAGTTCCCTTAACCGTGCCGCCCTCATAAGACAGTCTCCGGGCTTCCGCTGCTGTGAACGGGTGCCATTGATTCGCGGCGAACGTGGTGCCATCAAGCGTGAAGCGACCGGAATTTACACCGGCGCCGTTGTCGCGGACTCGGTACTCGACGATTTCATCCATTTCCAAATCCGTAACGCGGATCATGGAAAGGAAAGGAATCTGCCCTGAGATTCCGACGACCGATGGAATGGTGTTAACACTCGGAGCCGTGTTGCCGACTCGAATGATGTTTGTCGAAACAGGGCTGAAGTCCATCCCGTCCGATGCGGAAATCGAGAACGATTCGCCACCTGGAAAAAATACGTTGGCACGATACGTCGTGTTCGGAAGATCCACGGCTTGAATCGTGAGCTCAGTTCCTTCGGCTTGAACGACTCCGTTTATGAAAAACTGACCGACACCCACGCCCAAATCAGTGACGCGAACTTCCGCGATAGCATCGCCGTCAGAGTCGCTAAATTCAAACATTGAGCTCAGCGAAACAGTTTCGCCAAGTTGCAGACGGGTGAAGTTGGCCGTTACGACAGGGATCGCCATGACAATTACCAGTGTTTCAAAAAGGAATAAAGACGCTGAGCAAAAGCGCGTACCAGCGTCTGGAGCTAATCATTCTCCGCAATCGCATTATATTTGCGATTCAGAAAAGTAGAACGATTTGACTAAAAATTCGGCGATTTTGCCGGTCCATCGTCACCAGAGGGTGAACCAGCAGACGCTACACCGCCCGCAGCACCGTCACGCTGCTTGACAATTCCAGCATCAACAAGCTGTTTCACCAAGTTCTCCATTGCGCCAAAGCTACGTAGAAATCCGTCAGGAGGCATGATTACCCGACGAGTTGCCTCAAGTCGAGGAGCATCCTTTTCATCGCCCTGTTTTCCGGTCAAAGAGACCAAATCCATGCGGACCATGCCGCCAGCGAGGGTGATTTCGCCAATACCGTCTGCGAAAAACTCTTCCAATTTAGCCATCAAATCGATTCCCAAAAATGTGTTAAACCAAGCAGAGGACTGTTTTCCAGTCCGGCGAATCTGCTGTCAACCGTCGAAACACTCCAGTCTCCCAATTTTCGTCGGCGCAAACTTGCAAAACTGTCCAACGATTGAAATTCGGACTGTCTAACAGACTGCTTCAAATCGTATCGACATGGAAAATCTATTTTGTTAGTTATCCCTTGAAGCAACGCATTTTTAATGCGTCACTAAACCTTTAACACTCCTAACCTGCCGGATAAGCCAGGATGCCAGACCGGAATCAAGACAGAATTTCCGCTATCAATTCTCCGCATGAGCTCGCCCTCGGCGTGGCTTTTGGTGTTTTGATCGGAATCATGCCCAAAGATTCGGCCATTCCATGGCTGATTGCATTGGCGTTTCTGCTCAGCAGAGGAAACCTGCTGTGCGGTTTCGTTGCAGCGATAGCGTTATCGGTTGTTGGCCCCTTGATCGATGGTTGGTCGGACAAAATGGGAATGGCGTTGTTATCGATTGAATCCCTACAAAGCACTTATTCCGGATGGATGGAATTGCCTTGGGTCGCCTGGACGCGATTCAACAACACGGTCGTGGCAGGATCTTTCGCGATCGGAGTGATTGCCGGGCTGCCCGTTTATCTACTTAGCCAAATCTTCTTTCGCATCTGGGGCATTCCAATGATTCAGCGGCTGATGCAGACGCGGCTCATGCGATTGCTCTTCGGAGAAAATGCTGATGCAGCAACCAGCGAAGTCGGCGAAAATTCGTTGATGATTGAAAGCTAAACTTTCCCGCGATCGACCTGCGGGTCGGAAAACATGATACGACTAAATCAACTTATTACTCGACTGCTGATCATCGCGCTCATTGCGTTGGCGGCTTGGATGGGCCGCGCGCATCTGGGAAAGAAGGCGTTAGTTTACCATCTTCAATCATACGTGGGTGCCCGCGTCGATGCGAAGCAACTTAGCTTAAATCGTAGCGAGGCCTCGGTGTTCTTGAATCAGGTTGAGGTCGCTGATCCTCAGCACGAGATGAAAAATCTGCTCCAATTTGAGGCCGCCTCTCTGAAGCTCGACTTCGATGAGTTGAAAAATCGTCGTATCGTGATCGAAGACGGTCGCTTGAGCCAAATCAAATTCTCTGCACCGCGAACGACTTCAGGAAAGCTGGAGCTTGGTGTTTTTGATCCGGCTATTCGATTTTCGAAAATCGACGCAACCGAAAAGCAGTCAGCAGGAGTTCCGGGACGAGGCGTTCCAGCAGGATCTTATTCATTGGCACAACGTTGGCGCGATAGTCTGACGGTTGATGTCAGCCAGAGTGATGTTCGCGTTGCTCAATCGTTTGAGATCGAGCCGTTGGTGAATCAGAAATCGGAACAATGGGCGGCAAGGTTCAAAGAGCCAATCGAACGAATTGGCCAAGTCGAATCTTCGTTGTCGATGGTGGAGGAGGTGCTTTCGAAGCCAGTGGACTATTTGAACCCACTTCGTAGCGGTGACAAACTGACGGCCGCGATCGAAGCGATCGAAACGTCTTTAAAGTCACTGGAACGAGTTGGACTGTTGGTTGCAGAGTTCGAATTGCAATCTCAAAAAGATGTTTATGAACTTTCGCAAGTGCAGATGCGTGATCAGCAACTGTTGACCGCAGGCAATGATCGACAGAAGTTTGACGCCAATCTGATTAATCAGTTGCTAGTCGGAGAGATTGAGAAGCAACTCGTCGCGAACGGGTTGGACTGGTTCCAGCAGTTTCGAAATTCGCTCCCCGATCCGGCCACTGACTTTCGTCCACTCAAGAGGGGGCGAGATCTTCATTTCGGGAATCCAAGCGGCCCGCCAAAAGTTGAAATTCGAAAACTTCAGATTGATGGTGCCGCCGAGTTTGCGAACTCGCATTTTAACTTTGCCGGCACGATTGAAAACCTGTGTGATGAACCGAGGCTTAGTCTGCATCCGATCAAGTTCAAATTGAGAGCTCAAGGAGATCCGCAAGTGGTCGTCTCTGGAACGCTTGACCGGACCGCCGGCAAGCAACACGATACGGTTCAGTTTTCCGGAATTGGAATTCCTCAACCTGCTTACACGCTTGGCAATGAGGACAGTATGTTGATTTCGATGACCGACAGCAGCAATCTACATGTTGATGCAACCTTGAATGTTGGAGCCGGTGAAAAATTGAGCGGGACGATGACATTCAAATTCGACAATGTCATGTTGCACGCAGATTCCGTTCACCCCGTTGCCGGCGGAACTGATACCGCTGCACGTTTGAATGAATCAGTCAGCGCCATTCGCACATTCGAGGTCACAACTTCGCTTGGCGGCACGATGGCTCGACCGACAACGACTCTGGCGAGTGATCTCGGGCCGCAAGTCGCTTTGGCGCTCGAGACCTTGTTGCAGGAATCGCAGCAACTTGCTTTGCGAAAGAGAGAAACACTTTTGAAACGAACGGTTGATGGCGAACTTGCACAGCTTAAACAAAACGTCACACAAGGCATTTCGGATCTGAATGAATCTTGGCGAGCAAACTACAGTCGTTTGAACCGACTGAAAAAGCGACTCTCGATGGCTCAGGGCCCTAGCAGGGATCGACCTAACAAGCTGAGATAGATGCAGCCTTCAAGATTGCCACGTCGTTTTCTTTCGCTTGTTACATTGCCGCAGATAGTAAATCGGTTTCGGGCCTTCATTGGTTTTCAGCCAGTTTTGCGGCAGAGGAAGCAATCAGACGTTGACGGAAATTTCGTCAACGAATTGCAGGACTCCAGGCACGTGTTGGCACACCGACATGGCAACCTGCTTTTCGTAAAACGATTTGGCGCCACCGCGAACCGTTAGCCTGCCTTGCGTCACTTCAATATCAAGTTGCTGGAACGATGGGAAATGCTGACGCGAAAGAAACTCTTCAACGCGTAGGGCAATGTCTTCATCGCGGTAGATGACGGCGACTTCCATTCCTTTGCCCATGGTACTGTCCTTTTAGTGGCCAAATTGTGAGTGCGAGAAGTGAGTGGCCCTTTTGATGGAGGAATCAAGATGCAGCTCAAGCAAGGTGGGAGCAAACGATCGGCGAAGTCACTTGCTGAAACATAGTGTAAGGATCTTCGACAGAGATCCAAATGAATTCTTAAAAAAACTGTTGGTGATAGCACTTGAGGATTTTGCTGGCCAAACTGTTTTCAATTTGAGTTATTCATTAGCAAATTGTTGTCAATGCCTTTGGAACATTCCTTTGGGAAAAAAGTTTTCACAAGGCGTGTTTACAACAGGATTCAAAATTCGGATACTGGCGATGACTTCCGATATTCTCCACTTGAGGTTTCCGATGCTGGATCGACTCTCTGTCAGTGAATTCACAACCCACCGCTGGAGTTTTTACCAGGATGTCCTTCGATATGCTGCCGAGGGCATCAACCAAATCGGGATTTGGAGAACGAAAATGGACGACTTCGATCGCGATGAAGCGGTTGATCTGTTGTTCGAAATGAAAATGAAAGTGTCCAGTATTCATTGGGCTGGAGGATTCACAGGTGCCGACGGACGGAAGTTCGTTGACGCGGTCGACGATGGGATCGGAGCCGTTCAGCTGGCTGCTCAAGTTGGTGCTGATTGCGTGATCGTTCACCCGGGAGCCCAGAACGGCCATACTGATCGACACGCACGCCGAATCTTCTGCTCGGCGATTGATAACCTTGCTCACGCAGCAGCAGATTTTGGAACGCGAATCGTTCTGGAGCCGATTCCACATCGTCCCGCCAGCACGTTCACATTTTACAAACGATTCAGCGAATATTTGGATATCGTATCGGCCTTCGATCCTGCTCATGTTGGTTTGGCGATCGATCTTTTTCATGTTGGGCATTTGGCGGAAGCCTACGACCGGATTCCAGAATACGTCGATCGGCTTGCGGTCGTCCAGATTGCAGACCGCGATATCGATAAGCCTCCTGTCTCGATGTCCAAGGGTCGATCGGTCGAAAATCGAAAGATCCCGGGCGAAGGAGGAATTCAGATCGATCGCTGGGTCGACAAATTGAATCGATGCGGATATCGCGGTGCTTATGAGCTTGAGATTCATGGCAAAGGATTCAGTCGAAGCAACTATCGCACGACAATCGAGAATTCGCTGCAGTATCTTTGCTCGCCACAACGTTCGTACAATCTAAATCAGAAAGCTTCAGAGGCGGAGCAGCAGCGTCGCGAACGTCGTCGCAAACAAGAGCTCATGCAAAAAGAATTGTTGATGCAGACTCGCTGGTAGGAACTGCACGGCTGGTACAAAGTAGAGCCGGTTTCAAAACTTGCATCGTGATTGTGGCTGGGGCGTCTCGCCACAGTGTTTGCAAGTTCAACTGCTCCGAGACGCCGCAGCCACGGGTTTTGCAATGCACTCTAGAACTCTTGAGCAGGTTTGCTACCTCTCAATTCATGATGAGATCAGGCTCTAGCTAACCATTCGCGTTACCAAAATGGCGCGGCGACTCTTGTCGTGTCGAGTCAACATGATGGTCGCCTTCTGGTCCCCTGAAAGTTTGAGCCTTGAAATCTTGTCGGCGAGAACTTGATCGACGCCGCGTTTCTTGATAATCAACTGCCCG
>CALLUY010000143.1 GCA_938010615.1 uncultured Pirellulaceae bacterium
ATGTCGTCACTTCGTGACTGAAAGTGCAACCGCAAAACTCACGCTTCGGGTTAGGATTTGCGGAGACAACCAAACCATGCAATTTCCTGTTGCGCTTCGGGCTTGTATTGTGAATTGCCTCCTGCGTGCAATTGAGCCCGGAATTTGTTAGAACGGACTGAAGTTCGTCCTAAAAACCTAGGTGCTTCCATGATTCAAAACTCTCAACGCTTGATCGTTCTGATCGCGATTTTCTTTTCCCTGCAGACACAATTTGCGTTCGCTCAAGAGAGTGAATCACAGCCATCGACGAAATCGAATGAAGTGGTCGAAGCGACCGACATTGGTACCGCTCCGGATCAAAAAGCGATCGACAATCTGAAGAAGTTTCTGGCCGGCTCGAAGTGGAATGGCACGTTCACAATGACCGGCAAAGGTGACAAGCTTCACACCGAAGAGTACGAAATTGTCAGCGCCGAGAAAGAACCTACCGGTGATGAGTGGGTGTTGATCGCGAAGATCAAGTACATGAAGAAGGACGTGAAAGTTCCTGTGCCGCTATCAATCAAGTGGCTCGATCGCACGCCAATCATCGTTGTGGATCAGATGACGATTCCGGGAATGGGCACCTTTGATTCTCGAGTCATCATTCGCAAAGGCATGTACGCCGGAACGTGGGCTCATGGCAAAGTCGGCGGCCATCTGTTTGGAGACATCACGACCGCGGCCGCGGCTGCCGAAAAAGCCAAGACGGACGAAAAGAAGTAACGAATGAAAGCGCAAGTTTTCGATGACACATGTTGTTCGCTAGGCGAAGGTCCACTCTGGCATCCTGACCGTCAGACTCTATTTTGGTTCGACATCGACAATAAAGTGATGTTCGAGAAAGCCGTCAGTGGAAAAAGAGTTGAGTATCGTTTCGACCGAACCGTATCGGCGGCAGGTTTGGTCGCTGGCAACGAATTGATCATCGCTTCCGAGCGTGATTTGTTTGTGTTCGATTTGGAGACGCGACGGCAACGCGTGTTGTGCGAATTGGAAGCCGATAATCCGGTAACTCGATCGAACGATGGTCGCGCCGATCCTTGCGGCGGATTTTGGATCGGCACGATGGGCTACAACGCAGAACCCGGCGCTGGAGCGATCTATCGCTACTACAAGGGCGAGCTGCGAAAGTTGTATTCCGATATCACAATTTCAAACTCGATTTGCTTTTCGCCAGATCGCTCAACGGCCTATTTCACGGACAGTGTCGTGAAAGTGATTCGCCGCGTTGCACTTGATGCTGACGGTTGGCCGGCGAATGAACCAGAAGATTTCATCGATCTCAGCGGCGAAGCATTGGCTCCCGACGGATCAGTCTGCGATGCTCAGGGCCGACTGTGGTCGGCTCAATGGGATGCGTCGCGAGTCGCCGTTTATTCTCAAACTGGCAAGCTGGAGCAAGTGCATTCTGTGCCAACTTCGCAGCCAACCTGCCCGTCTTTCGGCGGTCCAAATCTTTCCACTTTGTTTGTCACGACCGCTGGAGCACACTTGAGTGACGATCTCAAGGACACTCAGCCACAAGCCGGATTCGTTTTCGGGATTGATGCGTTGGGGCCGGGCCAGTCGGAACATCGCGTGATTGTGTAGTTGGCCTGCTGTTTTCGAGTCGGGGAGGTGGCATAAGCCTCTGGCTTGTGGACATGCAGAACACGGGCCAGAGGCCTATGCCACCGCGTCTAACGCCGGGACGATAAACGAAAACAGCCCTTACTGCCACTCAAACGAATGCGGCTGGAAGCCACACCGAGGTTCATCTAATGAGCCGCATTTTTCTTGGCCAGCAATTTCTTTTGGTATCGCGATTGAATGACTTCGATCACAACCAGAACTCCAATCACAAAGTAGAACGTCGCCTTCGTCATCGGAGTCACTTCATTGCCGATGAACTTAAGATGAGCCAAGTGCCCCCCTTCGCTTAGCAGCATGATGCCCACGATTAGCAGGATGAACAGCCCCAGCACTTCATACATGCGATTCTTTTTCAAGAAGTTCGCAACCGTGTCGGCCAGAACAATCATCAGCACGCCGCCGATGACGATCGCCAACGTCATCACCCACAACGTATCCGTCAGCGCCATCGCGCTCAGGATCGAATCGAACGAGAACACAACGTTCATCAACACGATCCAGAAGACCACCATGCCAACGCTTTTCGGTTTGACCTCAGCGTGGTCGTCGTGTTCCAGACGAATCATGTGCCAAACTTCTTTGACCGCCGTGTAGAGAATGAAGACGCCGCCGAGCAAAACGATGATGCTGTGCAAGTTGAAATGTCCGTCAAACCAGTTCGCCCACGACGGAGGCGTTTCAAACAAGACAACCTGGAATCGCTTCACCATGTTCACCAGAATGAACAGCAACGCGATCCTCAGAAAGATCGCCAGCCCGATGCCCCAAATGCGTACCGCTTTCTGTTTGTCCACCGGAGCACGTTGTGATTCGAGCGAAATGTAGAGCAGGTTGTCCAAGCCAAGGACAGCTTGCAGTAGAACCAACATCAATAGCGTGATGATGTTTCCGACTAGGCCAGTTTGCGACTCGCCGTCAGCAGCTCCGACTTTATGATCGTTTGTCGCTCCCTTGGCGCTGTGATTTTCGTCAGCCGTTTCTTTGTGTCCTTGATCAGCTCTTTCCTTTTCGTCCGCAGATACCACAGGTGCTTCGGCGACGGCGGACTGAGTTGGCGCCGCTTGTGAAAACGATGGCATGCCAGCGAAGAAGATGGCGAGAACGAGAAACAAAAACAGCTGGGAAGTTGACCGAGTCATGGCAGATGCCGTCTAATGGAGAGATTAACGAGTTACAACTTGCGTGATTGTTAATAATTCACCGTTTGCGTCAACAGAGTTTGGCCGAGGTTCTTTGATGAGCGATTCTGAGGCCACCAACAAAAAACCGAATCCGGGTACGATCGGGTGGGTTGATATGACGACCGAAAACGCTGGCCAAATTCGGGAGTTCTACGAATCCGTCGTCGGTTGGCAGTCAGAAGCCACTCCCGTCGAAGACTATGAAGACTACACAATCACGCCATCCGGCAGCACAGATCCCGTTGCAGGAATTTGTCATAAAAGAGGCTCCAACGCCGATGTGCCTGGCGGCTGGATGATCTATCTGCACGTCGACGACCTCGCATCGAGCCTCGAAAGCTGCGCGAAACTTGGCGGCGAGAAAGTCGGTGAAGTTCGTGAAATGGGCGGCTACGGAAAATCGTGTGTGATCAAGGATCCCGGTGGCTCAATGTGCGTCTTGTTTGAAAGCCAGTGAAGTCCTTCCCGGCTTTGCAGCAGCCCAAAATCTGGGAGAATTAAAGATCAAGCGACTCTCGATTTTTCACTTCCGCTACCAAGGCACTTCGTTCGTAACGACGGCTGCCAGCCGTTGATTCACATTTCAACGGCTGGAAGCCGTCGTTACGAATCACATCGAAAGCGAACAACCATGACCACAAAGAAAAAGAAAACAGGCGGACTCGCAGGCGTTACTGCTGGCGAAACAGCGATCTGTACCGTCGGCAAAGAGGGCAAAGGCCTCAACTATCGAGGCTACTCGATTTTCGATCTTGCTGAACATGCGACGTTTGAAGAAGTTGCCTTCCTGCTGCTTCATGGTGAACTGCCGATGGTCAAGGAACTCGATAGTTTCACGGCACGGCTGCGAAGCAAGCGTGCGCTGCCGGATGCGGTTTCGAAAACTTTGGAAATGATTCCTGCGACGGCGCATCCGATGGACGTGCTGCGAACGGGTTGTTCGATGCTGGGCGTGATCGAGCCAGAAGGGTCAGCTGACGATCAATTGCAGACTGCCGAACGTTTGCTTGCCACGTTCCCGTCGATGCTGACTTACTGGCATCGTTTTGTGACTGACGGAACGCGAATCGGTTTTGAATCTGACGAATCAGGAATCGCTGGTTACTTTCTGGAAAAGCTCCATGGCAAAACGCCGTCTGATTTGACGCGTGAAGCGATGGATTGCTCGTTGATTCTTTATGCCGAACACGAATTCAACGCTTCGACTTTCACAGCTCGCGTTTGTACCGCAACGCTTTCCGATATGCATTCCGCGATCACCGGAGCCATCGGTACGTTGCGCGGACCGCTGCACGGCGGAGCTAACGAAGCGGCGATGGAGTTGATCGAAAAGTTCTCGACGCCTGATGAAGCGGAAGCCGGCATCATGGAAATGTTGGCCAACAAGTCGTTGATTATGGGATTCGGTCACCGCGTCTACACCGTTTCGGATCCGCGTAACGTGGTCATCAAAGGTTGGGCCGAGCGACTTGGCAAAGAAGTTGGCGACACGGTTTTGTATCCCGTTTCCGAGCGCATCGCGGACGTGATGTGGCGCGAAAAGAAACTGTTTCCGAACCTCGATTTCTTTAGTGCGTCGGCGTATCACTTCATGGGCATTCCGACGGCGTTGTTCACACCGATTTTTGTGCTCTCCCGCGTTTCGGGTTGGGCATCTCACGTGATGGAACAACGCAGCAACAATCGCCTGATCCGCCCGGGAGCCGAATACACTGGTCCGGACTCGCGAGACTTTGTGGCGATTGCTGATCGCGAACCAGATGGCGGAATGCTGTAGAGATTGATTGATCGTTAAACGCAATACCGTTCAATGAAGACAAAAATCCTGACTCCTGCTAATTGTTTGGTTGCGAAACTGAACAAACCAACAGGAGTCAGGAATGAACGAGCAAGGAAGCTCAAATGTGCTTAACGCGACCTCCAAGTTAGACCGTATTGCCGGGCTTGAACAGGTCATCTCGCAGACTGATATCGCCGATGCTCTGAAGGCTTCTTCGAAAGTGGACTCCAGAGAATGTTTGCTGTCCTATGAAGTCATGATGTGGGTCGTGCTTGCAATGGGTCTGTTTACTGACTTGCCAATTCGACAGGTTTACAAAGCCTGTCGGCGCATCCGCAAAGGCGATGATTTACCGCTTCGATCCAGCTTGTGTCAAGCCCGTCAACGGCTCGGTAGTCAACCGCTTATCGACCTGCATCGAATCGTCGTCCAGCCCTTGGCAACACAAGACACACCAGGAGCGTTTTACAAAGGCTTCCGCAAGGTCGCGATTGATGGTTCTGTCTATGACGCACCGGACTGCGAAGCACATCAACACTTTGGACGTTCCTCAGGGAGCCGCGGCAGTGGACCGTTCCCCCAAGTGAGAAAACTGAGTCTGGTCGAACTGGGAACTCACGTGGAGTTTGCCATGACCTTTGGTGGCTGGAACGACTCTGAGCGAAAGCTTCTACCCCAGTTGTGGGATTCAATTCCTGACGACGCGTTGCTAATGTTGGATGCCGGATTCTACAGCTTTGGAATCTGGAAAGCCCTGAATCCACGTTGCAAAATACTGGCTCGCGTGCAAAAGTCGATGGTCTTCAAACCGATTCAATTCTTTGCAGACGGCTCCTTCACCGCCAAAGTTTATCGCTCAGGCTGGTATCGCGAAAACGACAAAGGTGGCGTTCTTGTTCGTGTCATCGAGTACACGATCGACGACCCCCAACGAACGGGGCACCAAGAGAAGCATGTGCTGCTCACCAATCTGTTGAATGCTGACCTGTTTCCAGCCGAGGAGTTGATTTGCGAATATCACGAGCGTTGGGAAATCGAAATGATGTACGACGAACAAAAGACACATCAGGATCCAGTCCGCGCCGAGAAAGCGGCCAACTTTCGCAGCGAAACGAGCGACGGATTGCGGCAAGAGATTTTCGCATTTTCGTTAGCTCACTTTGTTATCCGTGCGTTGATGTTTGAAGCTGCAAAGGAAGCTAACCTCGATGTTGATCGTTTGTCCTTCAAGGGATGTTTTCAGATACTCAAAACTCGCTTGCCAGAATTTCATCCACTCGACATAAGCACAAGTCTGGATTCATGGCTAGAGAATTTAACTTGGGAGATGGGGCAGGAAATCATCCCTGTTCGCCGCAACCGAATCAACCCACGCGTCATCAAAAGGAAGATGTCAAGGTGGAACAAAGCTCGGCCAGAACACCGAGCATTACCACCACTCAAAAATGAATTTCCTGATACCATTAGAATGCTTCATTGAACGGTATTGCGTTTAACGGCAAGCCGGAGGCGACTGCGTTGCATGCTCATCTTCAGCATCGCGCAGTCGCCTTCGGCTTGCCGTTAAACGATTTGCGATTTTGGGTCTTGCCTCCGCAGAATGAATCGAAATTTCACCGCTACTGCCCGGCCCCTTTTTTCGTAAAATGAGCCTTCTCGAAACACGAATCATGGAAGCTCATGTCAGAACGCCCCTTCACTCACCTCCACTGCCACAGCCATTACTCTTTGCTCGATGGAGCGAGCTCGATTCCGAAGCTGGTTCAGCGAACCAAAGATCATGGAATGACGGCGCTTGCGTTGACCGACCACGGCAACATGCATGGGGCACTCGAGTTCTATCGAACTTGTAAATCACACGATATCAATCCGATCATCGGCTACGAAGCGTACATCGCGCCGGGCAGCCGCAAAGTCAAAGGTGATGGCGGACGGAAGAACTCGTCGTATCACCTGACGTTACTGTGCCAAAACAAAACGGGCTTCGATAACTTGATCAAGATGGCATCTTCCGCGGCGCTGGAAGGTTTCTACTTCAAGCCGCGAATTGACAAGGAACTGCTGGAGGCTCACAGCGAAGGAATTATTTGCCTCAGTGGTTGTGTGTCGAGCGAATTCAGCAAAGCGATTTTGAACAATGGCGGCAACGGCGCAGAAGAGCATTTGGAAAATGCGATCGAAGTTGCCGAGTGGTTTCGAAACCTGTTCGGCGAAAGATACTTCGTCGAAGTGATGAACAATGGACTCGAAATTCAACGTCAACAACTCGAAGGCGCTGTCGAAGTCGCGAAGCGCGTCGGCCTTCCTGTCGTGGCGACATCGGATTGCCATTACGTCGACCGAGAGGACGCTTCGGCTCAGGATGTGATGCTGTGTATCAACACGGGCCGTTTCCGCACGGATCAAAATCGAATGAAGATGGACGTCGATGAGTTCTATCTGCGCAAACCCGAAGAGATGTACGCGAACTTTGTCGGCATGGAGGACGCGGTTGCTCGTTCGCAAGAGATCGCCAACACGGTTGATATTAACTTGACACTCGGCGAACGATATTTTCCGGTCTTCGATCTGCCAGAAAGCGTGACTCCCGAAGGAAGGTTGCGTGAGCTTTGCGAATTGGGCCTCAGAGATCGCTACAAGAACGTTGAAGGAATGCTGAATGAGGACGGAAGCTTCCCCGAAGTGGTTCAAGCGAGGCTTGATCGTGAACTTGGCGTGATCAACAAATTGGGCTTTGCGAATTACTTTTTGATCTGCTGGGACTTCGTCGATCAAGCTCGACAACGCGACATTCCGACGACGGCTCGTGGTTCGGGTGTGGGAGCGATCGTTTGTTACGCGCTCTATATGAGCCACGTTTGTCCGATCAAATACGATTTGCTTTTTGAAAGATTCCTCGACGAAAACCGCTTAGAAGCGCCCGATATCGATATCGACTTCTGCAAGGAACGTCGCGGTGACATCATCAAATACGTGAAGGAAAAGTACGGCGAAGAGTCCGTTGCCCAGATCGGAACCTTTGGCACCATGAAGGCCAAGGCCGCGATTAAGGACGTCGGTCGAGCACTCGGCATTCCGTTGGCTCGGGTGAATGAGATCACGAAAATGATTCCTGATGTGCTAGGGATCAAGATTCAAACGGCTCTGGAAACGAGTGACGAACTACGTGCTGCCTACGAAGGCGATCCAGAAATTACCGAGATGATCGACTTCGCAAAGAAGCTCGAAGGACTGGCACGAAATATCGGAACGCATGCTGCGGCGGTTGTGATCGGCAACGGTCCGCTGGACAACTACGTGCCGCTTGGCAAAGTCTCTGGCAAGGACGACGTGATTACTCAGTGGTCGATGAACGATGTCGAAGATGCCGGTTTGCTGAAGATGGACTTTCTGGGGCTTCGAAACCTTACGATTCTGTCCAACGTCGTGAACATCATCGAGCAAACTCGTGGCGAAAGGATCGACATCCACGATTTTCCGCTCGACGACAAACCGACTTACGCTCTCTTGCAACGCGGCGAAACGAAAGGCGTTTTCCAAATGGAAAGCGGCGGGATTCGAGACCTGCTACAGCGGATGAAGCCCGACCATTTCTTGGACATCATCGCGACGGCGGCTCTCTATCGTCCCGGTCCGCTGGAAGGTGGAATGGTCGATCAGTACATCGACGTGAAGCACGGCCGCAAAGAGCCCGAATACAAAATCGAATTGATGAAGGAGATTCTGGAAGAGACTCACGGCGTGATGGTCTACCAGGAACAGGTGATGCGGATCCTCAACCGCGTCGGAAAGATTCCCTTGGCGAGTGCGTATACTTGCATTAAGGCGATCAGTAAGAAGAAGGAAAAACTGATCGCTCAGAACTACGAAGGCTACATGAAGGGTGCCGTTGAGCAGGGCCTTTCGAAGAAAGATGCACAGGAACTTTGGGACATGATCCTGAAGTTTGCCGGCTACGGTTTCAACAAAAGTCACTCGACCGCCTACGCATTGATCGCTTATCAAACGGCGTACTTGAAGTGCCATTATCCGATCGAATTCATGGCCGCGTTGCTCACTGGCGACATTCCGGGACGAAACTTTGTCGGCAAGGATGCACTCGTTGAACACATGGAGGATTGTGACCGGATGGGAATCGATGTTGTGTTCCCAAGCGTCAACACATCCGACGTGCACTTCAAGGTCGACGAAAACAATGATGTTCACTTCGCAATGTCCGCCATCAAAGGCTGCGGCGCGTCGGCTGCTCAGGCGATTGTTGATGAGCGAAATGCAAACGGCCCTTTTACTGACATCTTCGATTTTTGCGAGCGAGTTGAGTCCGGGAAGTGTAGTCGGTCTTCGGTTGAGAGTCTGATCAAGGCTGGAGCTCTCGATTGCTTTGGTGGACATCGAGCACAACTGACGGCGGCGCTCGATCGAGCGATCCAGGCGGGTGCTTCGGCTCAAGCGGACAAGAAAAGTGGCCAGCTGAATTTGTTTGGAGCTCCTGAACCTTCCGCTGATGAACCTGAAGCTGTTGATATGCCGGACGTCCCTGAATGGGAAGAACGCGAAACGTTGGTGTTCGAAAAAGAAGTGTTGGGCTTTTACCTGACCAGCCATCCACTGGCGGAATACTCCGATCGACTAACGCAGTTTTGTTCGCACAAGACCAGTGAACTTGAAGGCAGCAAGCACCGGGACAAAGTTAGCATGGGCGGAATGATCGCGGCGTTGCGATTGGCCCATACGAAAAACCAAAAGAATCCTAGCGATCCGACGAAGTACGCGATGTTCGATTTGGAAGATGTCGATGGTGCGATTCGCACGATTGCCTGGCCTTCGACGTTCGCGAGTATCAGTGAGCACGTGAAAGCGGATGCGATCGTTGTCGTGCAAGGAAAGCTGGACTATCGCGGCGATGAGCCGAACTTGATCGTTGACAAGCTTGTTCCGATCGATGACTTGGGATCGACGATGACGACGGGTATCAAAGTAATGATCGACCAGCACATGCACGGTCATGATGGGCTGAAAACGGCATACGAAATCATTCGCGGCTATCCGGGCAATCGTCAATTGAAAATTGAGCTGGTGCTTGAAGATGGCATGCGGGTACAGCTGGACTCGAATCGCAAGATTGAAGTCAATGAGCAGCTTTGCGGTCGCTTGCGTGAGTTACTGGGGACGTCGGGTGTTGAGATGTTGGTTGATACGAAGAGCTTGTCGGCGAAGGCCGGTCCGGAAAAAGGTTGGCGAAAGAAACGCGACTAGTTCGTGGTTGCGAGCAAGGTGGCATAAGCCTCTGGCTTGTGAACTGCATGTCCAACCAGCATGTCCAACCAGCATGTCCACAAGCCAGAGGCTTATGCCACGGTCACTACGTCCAAGCAAAATGCTGCGGCTGGAAGCCGCAACCACGGGGATGCAAAGATAATGAACGCAGAAAAAATTCTCTCTTGGTTGATGATGATCGTCGGATGCGGGCTGATGATTGCGTTCTTCTTCATGCTGATTCCTGCCAAATGGATGCTGCACATTCATGCGTGGCTTGGCCTTGGCGAATTGCCAAATGCACCAATCACGTTCTATCTCGCCCGGTCCACATCGTTGCTCTACGGAGTTCACGGTGTGTTGATGTTTGTTTGCGGTCGCAACGTGCGAAAGTACGCGGACCTGATGCCGGTTTTTGGCTGGCTTCATGTGGCAATAGGCACGGTGATGATTGGAGTCGATTTGAATGCGGGCATGCCGTGGTGGTGGACGGCGTTCGAAGGAGCACCGATCGCTTTGACCGGATTGTTGATCGTGCGGTTGAGCAAGAAAGCGTTCGGCGTCGAGAAATGAAACGCAAGCTTCCGTGGATTATCGTTGTGTCGGCTCTGGCCGGAGCGATCGTTCAAGCCGTGATGTTTTGGCCGCAGCTGCCCGAGAAAGTGGCGTCGCATTTTGATGCTGGCGGACAGGCTGATGGTTGGATGACAAAAACAAGCTTCGTTGTGCTCACGTTGATGCTGCAATTGGGAATCGCAGTGATGTTTCTTGGGCTTGGCAGAATAATAGGCGCGCTACCGAATTCGTTGATCAACATTCCGAACAAAGAATATTGGCTGGCAGAAGAACGGCGATCGGAAACGCTCGACGAGACGATTTGGATGATGGATTGGATTGCGGCGGGGACAAGCGTGTTCCTGTTGGTCATCTTCTACCTGACGTTCGATGCCAACGTTGGCGAGGAAAAGGAACTTAATTCGACAGCGACGTGGATTGTCGCAGTCGCGTTCTCAGTTGGCTTGATCGGCTTTTGCATTGTCAGGACGCTGAAGTATGTCAGAGTCCCGGAACATTAGGTGGGCTGCATCGTTGGTGTTTTCCATTGGACAGCTTTAAAAGCTGCGCCCAGCCGCGATTCACAGCCTCAAAGTAGAACGGTGGATCCCACCGTTGGCTGCATGTCTACGGCGGAGACCGCCGTGCTACGTTGGGTGAATTGCTCCAAAGGGAGGGTGATTTTTAATGGTGCTCTTTCTTGGAACTGGTAACCTCAGAAGTTGACTCTTCTACTGCGTCGGCGTAATCACGCGAACGCGTCGAATGCTGCGTCGGTTTGCTTCAAGAATGACGAATTTGATTTCGTCGATTTCGATTTCGTGGCCGACGCGCGGGATGCGATTGTTTTGGGTCATCAACAATCCGCCAACGGTCGCGTACTCTTCGTCTTCGGGGAGCGTTAGCCCCATCTTTTCATTCAGTTCATCGATCGGAAGATCGGCGGCGATTTCTGCCTCGTGTTTGTGAATCAGTTTGAATGGTTGAGGAGGCGAATTGTCCGTTTCGTCTTCGATTTCACCAACGATTTCTTCGAGGATATCTTCGATCGTGACGACTCCCGCCAGACCGCCATACTCATCGGTGACGACTGCCATATGCATGCGGCCCGCCAGAAACGTTTTTAACATCTCATCCAACTGAGTCGTGTCCGGCGCCGAGATCGGTTTTCGAAGAAGTTTCCGCAACGAGCGACGTTTATCATCGCTGCGAAGGGATTCGCGAAGCAAATCTTTGACGAACAAGATGCCCTGAATGTTGTCAATTCGATCCTCGTAAACGGGAATGCGAGTGCGTCCTGAATCGACAGCGAACTGGAGCATGTCTTCCCAGCAAGCCGTAACGTCGAGAGCATCGATGCGTGACCGCGGAGTCATGACTTTTGTGATGTCGTAATCATCGAGATCCATCACACCTTCAATCATGTCCGCTCGTTCTGCTTCGACGACACCATCGTTTTCGGCTTCACTCAAGATGGACAGAATTTCTTCTTCAAAGGCATCTTCTTCGTCCTCTTCATCTTCGTCGGTTCCGCTGGCTCGTTGGAAAATCGCTGCAACAAACTTTCCGCCAACGAGCAGTGGCCAAGAGGCAACGGAAAATAGCCACCACCAACGCCACGTGAAGTAGAGGAATTGTTCCGCACCAATTTTCGCAATCGCCCACGGAATCCAGGTCGCACAGGCGACCAGCGTGAAAGAAATCAGAATCAGCAACGACAGAGTGTTGACGAAGGAAATACTCGAAGCCGTTGCGTCCCCGATTAGCCAAAGGATCGCAAAACAGGCGGTTAGCGAAATGGCTACCGTTTGCAGGATCCCGACGCCGAATTCGAGTTGTTCCCGCAAGTCCAGAATTTTTCCAAAGGTCGCTTCCTTTTTTCGCTGTTGGCAAAGATCTTCCAGTTCGTGCCACGCGACATCATAAAGGCAACGATTGGCGGTCGACGCCAAAGTCGTGAGCACCAGTCCAGCGAATGTTAGCCAGGCAAATAGCACGGCTTATGCCTCTCCGTTGGAGCAGGGAATCGAGAACTTTTGCAGATACTTTTTCTCTGCGGTTCGCATTTCGGTCGCAAGTTCATCGGTGACATCATCAAAGCCGACTAGATGCAATGTGCCGTGAGCAACGTACAGTGCGAGTTCTGCGGCGGCAGTGGAATCAATTTCAGCAGCGACGCGAGTTGCAGTGTCGGTGCTGACGATCAATTGGCCCGTCAACGAATCGGAGCTTTCCTCTAATACAAAACTAATCACATCTGTTTCCCAATCGTGATTCAGATACTGCTGATTCAGTTCTCGAATGGTTGGATCGTCGACCAGAGCGATACTTAGTTCTCCGTTGATGAAACCATGGTCGTGCAGAATGGATGACGCGATCTCGATCAATAGATCGGTATCAACCTCCCGTTGTTGTTGGTCAGCGACTTCGATATTTAACAGTGGGGCATTCAAGCCAATGGATCCTTTAGCGTGCGAATGAAAGCAATTTAACAGAGGATAATTGCGAGTACTGGATAGTTTACGTCCGATTGTGGAACGAAAACGCCCATTGCGGGGAGTCTCAGCAAAATTGATTGTCTAAGGCCAAAAAACAAGTGCAGGTGCTTGAAGTTTGTGTCGTAATCGGTCAACTTTACATTGTAAATGTTCTACCGCCCAGTCCGATGGCTGAAGCGGATTTGTCGCGTCGCCGGTTTCAATTCGGTGGCATACCAGATACGGGAGTCCAACGTGTCAAAAAATCGAGTTTTATTGTCTGCTCTTACTGTCGTCGCGATCGTCTGCATGGCGAGTGAAGTTGCTACGGCTCAGCTTTTCTCTGGTCGCCTTTTGGGACGTCGCAGCTCTAACTGTTGCGCACCGGCGCCTGCACCTGCTCCAACTTGCTGCGGCGGTGCGGTTGCATCGACTCCTTACGTAAGTGCTCCAGTTGTGTCGTCTGCTGTTCCTACACCAGCGACCGCTCCAATGGCTTCGTCTGCTCCAGTTGTTTCGTCTGCTCCAGTCGTTTCTGCTCCAATCCAGATGGCGGCTCCAATCCAGATGGCGGCTCCTGTTGTTAGCAGTTGTTGCGGTGGTGGAATGGTTGCAGCTCCACAGATGACTTACGGAACAGCTGTTCCAATGGGCACTGTTATGGGCTCTGAGACGTTGCCGATGGAGCAGGGTGTTGTCTACGGAAGCGAAGTTGTTGGCGAAACTGTCGTCGAATCAGGTGAGGCAGTTCAGACTTCACCTTCTGACAACGTCGTTTCAGAAGGCACTCTTGAAAGCACAACAACTTCTGATCTTGTGCAGCCTCCAGCTACGGCTGAAAGCGTCGTTGCTCCAGAAGACAACTAGTTCAGGTTTCTTTTGAACAAAAAATAATGGCCAGTCAATTGTTGACTGGCCATTTTTTTTAGTTGGTGAACACTAGCGATCTGTCAGACCGCAAATGGTGGGCGCATGACTTGCGCTAGGCAGCTCGCAGCGAGCGATTGTGCTGTGCAAACGAAATCCAGTCCTTGATTTCAGCCAGATCAGGTTTCTTACCGTTGCGAATGATCTTCAGTCCGGCTTTTGTGTCAGAGAATGGAGCCACTTTTGCGAACAGCGATTCAGGACGCATTGATGCCAACTCTTCTGCCTCGATGATACCGCAACCGACCAGCAACTGAGCATCATGTCCGCGAAGGTTTGGAATCCTGCAAACCAAACGCGTTTGATTTTGCCACTGCCGAAGAAGTTTTGCGTTGAGGCGTTTGTAGTTCAGTTTTTCCGCAAGCGACTCTGCAGTCATCTTCAGGAAATCAGAGATCGTATAGACTCCGATCGCTTCGAATCGTGCTCCGGTCTTTGGTCCGATGGAAGGAGCGGCTTCGATATGGTCGGTCAACTCAAGATAAAATCTCAGTTTTGGTGGTGAGTTCGATTTCGTCGCTGATTTTGAGGTCGAACGTACAGAATCTTGCTCCATGACGGGAGCATCGCTCCTGCCGCTCAACGATTGTCGGCCGGCTGACTGCCGAACGGCGACAGGCTTGCGCGCTATATCGCTTCGTGATGAACGCGGAGGAATTGGTGGTGTCGAACGACGCGGCTCGCGGTTGTCCGGTGTTCGCATTCTCGGACTTCGCGTCGACCTTGGCTCGCGATTTGTGATTTGGCGATCGGATCTTTCTCGAGTCGAATATTCGCGAGGTGTTCGTTCGCGAGGTGTTCGCTCGCGTGGCGTTCGTTCTCGCTCCGTTCTGACGCGTGGCGTTCGTTCTCGTTCGGTTCTATCTCGTTCGGTCCGTTCTCCACGGCGACCGTTCGAGTTCTGTTCGCGGGTGTTGGCTCGTTCCTGAGGCGACCAAGCTCGGAGACCATGCTGCCGCCGATTCCGTTGACTCTGTTGGCGGTCTGACTGAAATCGAGGACGGCTTTGGTGTCGGTAGTTGCGATTGTTTCGCAAACGTTGTTGCCAATCGTTAACTGTGTCTCGCGTTAGTGTTCTACCTGAAGTGTCAAACTGTCGTCCATCAGGAGACCGCAGGAACCTTGCGACGCGTTCGAACAGGCTGTCAATGTTGGAGGTGAGTAAATGTTCCGGATCGGAAATACCACAGGCCACGAGTGCTTGGGATTCGTTGGCGGCAAGCCCCGGAACCCACATCATCAACCAAATAGAAGCTTGAAGATGCTCAAGCGTTTCGCCTGTCAAATAACATTCGAAAAACTCGGTCGCTTGTTGCTGCGGATTAAGCGTCAGGAAATCATTGACTGTATTGATGCCGTTGTCCGACAGACAGCGTAGCTGTTCACTATCAAGCAGTCCAAGACTATCGACCGCCGTCGATTCGTTGATCGCTACGAACTCGAGTCGATCTCCGATGACGGACGGTGAAACGACCGCCGCTCTGTGAGCGAATTCGTTTTGAATCGGAGCAGTCGCATGCACGAAGATTGCAGGTTCGGCAAACGTGTCAAGATTCGCGAATCCGGTTAGCTCATCGGAGCGTTCTCGATCGGTCGTGCGAGGATACTTCGACAGAGGATAGGGTCGCGGTAGTGGACTGGCAGGGTATTCGGCAACCGGTTGGTCGAAAACCACTTCCTGCTGGTGGATGTCCCATAATTGAGTGATTGGTTTTGCGACCTGTTTTTCTACGACAGCGAGTGATTCTCGCGTCGCGGGACGCCAGACTTCAGAATTCGATTCTGGCTCAATCTCCCAAACGGAAGCTTCGGGAATGCGATCGGCAAGGAAACGATGTTGCGTCAAAACGATCAACTGGCGGAACGTTTTTTGACTCCAACGAGCAATGGTTTCCAGCGTTGAGTTAACACGTTTCTTTTCGAGATCGGCGAACAGGTCATCAAAGATCAACGGCGCGTTTAGGCGGCCACCATTTTCGTTGGCCGCGAGCACCAGCGACAACTGAACAAGCTGAGGCAGGCCTCGTTCAGTGTGGTTGCCGACGACGAAGGATCTTGAATTTCGGTCACGAATTTCAATACCACCATTTTCTGGCGATAGCCAAACATGCGTGAAGTCGCCCTGAGTCAATTGCTCCAGAATATTGCTTGCCGTAATCAGCAAAGCATGTGGAGTAATGACGTTTGCGGAGATCTGACCAAGCTGCAAGTTGAGCGAAGAAATCTCCGTGCCGATTGCGTTAATTCGCGAGTCCAGTTGAGCGAGCTGCAAATGCGATTGCGAATGGGTTTCAGAAAGTGACGAGAAACTGCTTTTCTGCAAACTCAGTTCGCTAATTTGACGAGTCAACGTTTCCGATTCCGATTGAGCGACCGAGATCGAAGCTTGCAGCGTCGCAATTCGACTTTCAACAGCGGCAAGTTGCTGCTGTTGCAGTGAGGTGTCGCTGGTTCGTGAATTCCAGGCGTTGGCTTGCTGTGTCGCCTCTGCGACGGGACCGACATAGCGTTGCCGCGCGGCGAGATGCCCCGCGCTGGCAGCGAGCTGACAAAATTCAGGCGCAGCGCGATGGATCGCTTCGGCGCCTTGCGGGTCGGCTGTTTGAAGTTCATTCAAGACCTGTTCACGACGCGCGAGGACTTGCTGAATGAGATCAGAAAGATGGCTGTAGTTGTGCCGCAGCTCTTTCAACTCATGAGTCGCCGAACGGTTTCGAAGTTCATGATACTGAGTCGAAAGCTCATCACAGAGAAGTTGTAGATCATCTCTAACAGCGCGACAGGTCTCGTCAAGGAATCGAGAAACTTGCTGCGCATCGGGAGTTCCGCGATCCTCGACCCATTGGTCGCCACGCGTGTCCGCATGGTCAATCCGTCCCTCGATCTGTCGAAGGATTTCGCGGGCTCGATGGTAAGGATGGTTTTCCTGATCAATGGTCAGGCCGTTGCGAAACTCCATCTCTTCCTTGAGTCGAACACGATGACGTTGCACACTGGACTGCACAGTCCGGACTTCACGAATTTGCTGGTCGATCTCGTCGAGCAACCGATAGAGGGTAGGCAAATACGGTGAAGGAGTTGTCGCAACGACCGTTGTCGTTGCAGATTGGATTTCATGACGCAATCGACTGGCGTCACGTTGAAGCGCTTCGATTTCAAGACGAATTTTTGAAGGGTCGATTCCGGCCAGCTGCGACGACAGTTCCCGAATTCGCAGATCCAGTTCACTGCTTCTGCTGAGGCTGAGATTCCGATTGGCTTCAATTTCGGCTTCGATGGAAGCTCGTTGCGATTGAAGCTGCGCGACTTCCTGTTGCAACATTCCAATTTTTTGCTGCAGTTCCAATTGCTGTTGTCGAATCAGTTCGGCGTTGACGGCTTTTCCAGCAGCATCTGGACCGACTGGAACGTGAAAACGGCTCTTTAGAATCTGGTGCAGACGCGACAGTTTGGATTTTGAGTCGCGAAACGCAACCATCGCAATACTGTCGATCAGTTCGCGATCCATCGCGGGTAACTGATGGGGCGATCCGTCAGTGATTCGGACGGCGCCTGACGGACCGATCTTCGTCGAAGTGCACGTACCTTTTGCGTCACGAGCGAGCCGATAACGTTGTTCGTTGTGTTCAACAACCAGCGCAATGGAGTTGCAACCCACCGACGTGCGGTCAACGGGTGTTTGGCTGATCGAGTCGAGCAGTAGTTCGCCGACCTCATTTCGAAGCGTCGACTTTCCGGCGCCTCGTTCACCGTAGATAAAATTAATTCCGTCGTTAAACGGTCCGATGTTGATAGACCGCATGCGTACATTGTCGTTCCCTGACAACTCGACGGTCAGATCCTTCAGCTTCATTGCATACTCCGTAGCAAATAGTGCCTTCCTGGCGTTCACTTGGCTTATGCCAGAAGAATCTAACCCACACCAAATTTTCCACCTAGATCAGTTTTGGAGCGATGGAAGGTCGGGTTTCGTGGAGCCCTTTGCAGGGTCGAACTTTCCCGATACCGGACGTAATGCCAATGGAGGTCAGAATGAGGCAAAAATGGAACACGCTGGGCCTAAGAGTTGTCAGGAAACATCAAGTTTTTCCGCGTCAAATCCAATTTGTAGAATTTGTGGAAAGTTCTTTGACTCGGAACGGGCACGACCTATCTTTTCGAGGCCTGCTTGTGCTGGGGAGCAACGAGCAAGCTTGGCGGCAAGGGTTGGCTAGGAGCCAAAAGGGGCCTTGCCGCTTTTTTTACGCTAGCTCGGGAAAATGCGAGCAATTTTGATTGCCAACAAAGCCGACTTCTAAACTCGGTAAGTTGAAACGTTGGGATCCCTATCAAGAATCGAATTTCAAGAATCGAATTGCAGTTCGAAGACTCTTGCCCGATTGGTTCAGCCGTCGCTCGCGGCGACTTGGCCGCTTGCCCCAAACCTTGCAGATGCTGCTAGAATGTCGTGATCCGATTCTACGACCAGTTTGCGCCATGGCCCGCCCAAGATCACAGTTTCGCCCTTGTATCGATTTGCATGAAGGTAAAGTCAAGCAGATCGTTGGAAGCACGATTGAACAAAGCGATTTTCAGGAAAACTTCGTCTCTGAAAAACCGTCTTCGTGGTTCGCTGAAAAATTTCGCGACGATGCACTCTGCGGAGGACACGTCATCAAACTCGGGCCCGGCAACGATCAGGCCGCCCTTGATGCACTTGCTGTATGGCCGGGCGGATTGCAAGTCGGCGGCGGGATCACCATCGACAATGGTCAATCGTGGATCGATGCGGGGGCCAGTCATGTCATCGTAACGTCGTGGCTCTTCGATGGTTTGAATCTTGATTGGGAACGCGTACGCTCGCTGGCAAAAGAAATTGGTTCCTGCCGAATCGTAATTGACTTGAGCTGTCGCCGGACAGCCAACGGTTGGAGTGTCGCGACCAATCGCTGGCAGACACTTACGGAAGTAGACTTGACGGTTGAAATTTTGGAGCGACTTGCACCTTATTGCAACGAATTCTTGATTCATGCTGCCGACGTCGAAGGAAAATGTGGTGGCATTGATATCGAATTGGTGAAGTTACTGTCAGATTTTGAGACTCGGAAAGTGACCTACGCTGGAGGAGTTGCCAGCATGGACGATTTGATGCAGATCGATGAAGCAAGCCAAGGCAAGCTGGACGTCACCGTGGGAAGCGCCTTGGATCTGTTTGGTGGTCAGGGAATGCGGTATCAAGAGCTAATCAGTTGGAATTGTACCGAAGCGACTTCCGGCGAAGCTTAGTAGACACCCCTTCTTTCCTGGCTGTCCTATTCAGCTGTAGGTTGCCGAAACTCGGATTTTTGGTTCCGCGGAAGATTTGGCTGGTAGATTTGCCGCCTTGCTTCTAACATTGGCACCGATACTTTGATCCAGACGCTTATGTTTGCGGCTTGGGGAACTTTATTGATGAGAAAATTATGTGTGGAATTGTTGGCTATATCGGACCTCGCGTTGCCCAAGACTTTTTGCTCGAGGGTTTGAGGCGTCTTGAATATCGCGGATACGATAGCGCAGGAACAGCGACGATCGACGCGAAGCAGAAACTAAACGTCACGAAGTCGGTAGGTCGCATCGCGACACTGGCGCAAGAAATTGCTGCCGCTCCCTGTCCTTCGGGGATTGGAATTGGCCACACGCGCTGGGCAACACACGGTGCCGCGACGATTTCCAATGCTCATCCGCACATTGGGGGTTCAGAGAAACTTGCGATTGCCCACAACGGAGTCATCGAGAACTTCGCAGAACTTCGAACGAAGCTAAAAGCTGACGGTTACGAATTCAGTTCAGACACCGACTCAGAAGTGGTTGCTCACCTAATTTCTCAGTGCATGGACCGACGAAGAGAAAGTGGAGTCGAAAAAGACGAAACTAAAATTGCCGTTAGCTCCATCAAGGAAGCCATCAGTCATCTTCGTGGAACGTTCGGGCTCGCGATCCTGTTCAACCATTTACCTGAAACGATCTTCGCGGCTCGCCTTGGTAGTCCGCTGGTGATCGGCGTTGGAGAAGGCGAACACTTCCTCGCCAGCGATGCTCAGCCGTTGATTGGATACACCGATCGAATTGTCTATCTGGCAGATCATCAGGTCGCTGTGCTGACATCCGATTCGCTGCAAGTTTCGCATCGCGATTCAGGCGTTGTTGCTCATGATGTAAAAGATCTTGACGTTGAATCGAACCAAGTTGAACTCAAAGACTACGAACACTACATGCTCAAGGAGATCTTTGAGCAACCGGAATCGCTTCGCAACACAATGCGTGGTCGACTTTCCGAAGATATGGCGACTTCCGTTTTTGGTGGTTTGAATCTAACGCCACAGGATTTGTTGAAAGTAAAACGAATCGTCTTCACGGCTTGCGGAACCAGTTGGCATTCGGCGTTGGTTGGCGAGTATCTGATTGAAGAGATTGCTCAGATTCCAGTCGAAGTTGAGTACGCGAGTGAGCTTCGTTATCGCAATCCGCCGATGGACGAATCGACTTTGATTTTTGCGATCACTCAGTCTGGCGAAACGGCTGACACGCTGGCGGCACTTCGCGAAATGAAGCGAAAGGGCCATCCGACGATGGCGATCTGCAATGTTGTCGGAAGTAGCATTGCTCAGGAAGCCGATGGCGGAATTTATCTGCACGCCGGCCCAGAGATTGGAGTCGCTTCAACGAAAGCCTATTCGTCACAGTGTCTCGCGTTGACGCTGTTGGCTTTGTATCTCGGTCGCTTGCGCCATCTGAGCTACAACAAAGGTCGCGAAATGATTCAGGCGATCAAGCAGGTGCCAGAACTTGTCGAGAAGGCGCTTGAGTCAAACGATAAGTGCCGCGAAGTCGCTGAGAAATACAAGGACTTCAACAACTTCCTGTACCTCGGACGTCACTACAATTTCCCGACCGCTCTTGAAGGGGCACTCAAGCTTAAAGAGATTAGCTACATTCACGCCGAAGGTTATCCGGCAGCTGAAATGAAGCACGGCCCAATTGCTTTGGTGGACGAGCACACACCAAGCGTTTTCGTGATGCCGCACGGGTTCATCTATGAAAAGGTGATGTCGAACCTCGAGGAGACGAAAGCTCGCGGCGGCCCTGTGATCGCGATCGCCGCAGAAGGTGATGAGCGGATTGCAGAAGTCGCGGACGATGTGATCTACATCCCGCAAACCGTCGAATACCTTCAACCGATCGTTTCTGCGATTCCGCTGCAGTTGCTGTCTTATCACATCGCTGTGATGCGAGGCTGCGATGTTGACAAGCCTCGCAACCTAGCGAAAAGCGTTACCGTCGAATAAGCCCGCCGTGGTTGCGGCTTCCAGCCGCAGCTTTTGCATGTCGTTCGTAGTTAACGCCTTCAGGCGTGTTTTGCATTGAGCGAATTTCCCTCTACGCAAGGAATTTCACTCTGCAAAAAATTCTACGCCAGTTCCAATCTGCCAGCCGATCCCGTGATGTCGATGCTCGGGCCCCGTTTCATGGTCTCAAAGGGGTGTGAGCTCAGGGTTGTCAGAATCAAGGAGAATCGTAGGCAACTAGCGATTGTAATTGCTCATTCACATTTCCCCTGTGAACCTTTTCTAGAGCCGATAGAATGCTGCAAAAGGTACTGCTGTTTCCCCATTTTTGAGCCTAAAAAGTGTCTGAAACGATCACGAAAGACCAGCCAACAAAACCATCCGCTCAATCATCTTCTCTGGCCGACGCGGGCGATCAGTCTGTCTGGCAAATCGACATCTTTCCGGCTGCCGGAATCCCGGATCGGCTTGCCGAAGAAGTCCTTGCTGACGCGGCCGACCTTGGCTTGCCGGCTGAGATGAAAATCAAGGCCGCTCGCACGTTTCTGGTGCAGGGATCGCTAACCGAGGAACAAGCCAACGACATTGCGGCCGGCCTTTTGGTCGAGCCCGTGGTTGAACATAGCGTCGTGGCGAAGGTTGGAAGCGATGTCCTGTCAGAGATTCCTGCAGGGTTCGAACGATTGATCAATGTGATGCCGCTGCCGGGAGTCACCGATCCCCAAGCCGACAGTGCTCTCGTGGCGATTCAGGGACTTGGGTTTGGCGTGACGGTCGTTCGCACCGTCAAAAAGTATTGGGTTTCATCGTTGGACGAGTCGAGCCGCGAGACGCTGATTCAAAAATTGCTCTGCAACGATTCGATCGAAACGGTTGTCGAAGGTTCGCTTGAACTTGAGCGACTCGATCTGGGACGCGATTATGAATTCGTGAAAACGCTCGTTCCAATTCGCGAACTCGAAGGTGACGCTTTGTTCGCCATCAGTAAGCAGTGGCAACTGAGCCTCTCGCTGGTCGAAATGGAGACGATCAAAGCTCATTTCATTTCGCTTGATCGTGACCCAACGGACGTCGAACTGGAAACGGTTGCTCAAACTTGGTCTGAACATTGCAGCCACAAGACGTTGGCCGGGCGAATCCAGTACCGCGACGAAAACGGCACGATCGATTTCGACAACATGCTCAAAGAGACCATCTTTGCGGCAACGGTTCAAATCCGCGAAGACTTGGGCGAAGACGACTGGTGCGTCAGTGTCTTTAAAGACAACGCTGGGATCGTAGAGTTCGACGACAAGTACAACGTTGCCTTCAAAGTCGAAACTCACAATCGCCCGTCGGCGCTCGAACCTTACGGTGGAGCCAACACAGGAATCGGCGGTGTTATTCGTGATACGTTGGGCACCGGAATGGGTGCCAAACCTGTTTGCAGCACCGACGTATTCTGCTTTGCCAATCCGGACACGCCGTTCGAAGAACTTCCGCCTGGCGTGATGCATCCGCGGCGAATCATGCGAGGCGTTGTCTCGGGCGTTCGTGATTACGGAAATCGAATGGGCATTCCAACGGTCAACGGAGCCGTTTACTTCGATGATCGATACGTCGGCAATCCGCTCGTCTTCTGCGGCAACGTCGGGATCCTTCCAAAAGAAATGTCCTTCAAAGAGCCGCAACCGAACGACTTGATCGTTTCGATTGGCGGAAAAACCGGGCGCGACGGAATCCACGGTGCAACGTTCAGCTCGGCGGAACTGACCGAAGAGAGCGACATCACTTCTGGCGGTGCGGTCCAAATCGGAAACGCGATCACTGAAAAAATGGCAATGGACGTGCTGTTGAAGTGTCGCGATCTCGGACTTTACACAGCCGTCACCGACTGCGGAGCCGGAGGATACTCAAGTGCCGTTGGGGAGATGGGCGAAGAGATCGGAGCCGAAGTTTGGCTCGACAAAGTGCCGCTCAAATACGATGGGCTGTCCTACACCGAAATTTGGATCTCCGAAGCTCAGGAGCGAATGGTGTTCTCTGTTCCAGAAGACAACTGGAAAGAGTTCGAAGCTGTTTGTGCTGCCGAATCGGTTGAGGCAACGGTTATCGGTCGCTTTACGCCTACTGGAAACCTGAAGCTAAAATATAAGGACGAAGTCGTCAGCGATGTTTCAATGGCGTTTTTGCACGACGGTCGCCCACCAGTTGTTCGCGAAGCCATCTACGAATCAAAACCGGCAGTGGCAATGAAAGTCGACCGGTCACGTTTGGATTTCGGCGCTGACCTTTGTTCGATTCTTGGTTCGCTGAACGTCGCCAGCAAGCATTGGGTCATTCGCCAATACGATCACGAAGTCCAAGGCGGCTCGGTGATCAAGCCGCTTGTCGGAGCAGACAACGATGGGCCGGGTGACGCGGCTGTTGTTCGTCCAGTTCTTGATTCGCGACGCGGTTTGGTTATTGGCAACGGAATGAATCCGCACTTCGGCGACCATGATCCTTATCACATGGCAGCCAGCTCCATCGACGAAGCGATTCGAAACTGCGTCGCTGTTGGAGCCGACCCGAAACGCATCGCGATTCTGGACAACTTCTGTTGGGGTCATACCGACCGTCCGGCGACGCTTGGTTCGCTCGTCCGAGCCGCACTTGCCTGTCGGGATTTATCGATCAAGTTTCAGACTCCGTTTATCTCCGGCAAAGATTCGTTGCACAACGAATTCAGCTACACCGGCGAAAACGGAAATCGCGAAACAATTTCAATTCCTTCGACACTGTTGATCAGTGCGATGGGCCAAGTCGACGACGTTGCGACTTGTGTCACGATGGATTTGAAGTCGCCGGGTAATTTGCTTTATCAGATCGGTTTGACGAAAGATGAGCTTGGCGGTTCGCATTGGGCTTTGGTTTCCGAAACGGCTGGCGGCAACGTTCCGCAAGTCGACATCGACATGGCGATCGCAACGTATGAGAAAACTCATGCCGCCATCAAATCCGGTTTGATCCGCAGTTGCCACGACATTAGCGAAGGTGGTCTCGCTGCTGCCGTTGCCGAGATGGCGTTCGCTGGTGGCTTCGGCGCCGAAGTGGATGTCGCCTCGATCGCAATCGATGGATCCAATGGAGATTTGCTTCGCCTGTTCGCTGAATCCAATAGTCGATTTGTGGTTGAGGTGACGCCAGAAAATCAGGCTGCGTTCGAGTCTGCTTTCGACGGCGTTGCGGTTACTGCTCTTGGCAAGGTCACCGATGGCGATTCGGTTTCGATTTCCAACGGCGATGCGGAACTCATTTCAGAGTCGCTTCATAAGTTGAAGTCAGCGTGGCAGAATCCTTTGGACTTTGCATAGTGAACGGATTACAGTTTGGCCTTGGATTGGCGGCCCTCGGTCGCCCGGGCTACATTAATCTTGGCCATGCGGACGATTTAAACCGAGAGTATTCCGTTGAGGCGATGGAGCAGCATGCTCACGGCGTTCTTGATGTTGCGTGGGAATTCGGTGTTCGATACTTCGATGCGGCTCGATCATACGGAAAAGCGGAAGCCTTTCTTGGAAGTTGGATTCGGAAGCGTAAAATCTCCGCTGATGAAATCACCGTCGGTTCAAAATGGGGCTACACCTATACCGCCGATTGGCAAATTCAAACTCCAGACGGCGTTGCTCACGAGGTCAAACGTCACGAACTTGACGTCCTTCAACGTCAGCACGCAGAGTCCGTCGATGAGCTTGGCGACTATTTGAATCTGTATCAGATCCATTCCGCGACGATCGAAAGCGGGGTGCTGGATAACGCAGCAGTACTCGATCATCTTGCTGCCTTGCGAGCGACGGGTTTGAAGATTGGTCTCTCTGTCAGCGGACCAAACCAGGCCGAAACGATTGAGAAAGCAATTGCAATCAACGACGAGTCAAAGCTGTTTGATTCCGTCCAAGCAACGTGGAATCTGCTCGAACGTTCGGCTGGCGACATGCTTCAACGTGCTCATGATTCGGGAATCAGCGTGATCGTCAAAGAAGGCTTGGCCAACGGGCGACTAACGCCAAGGAATTCCGAGCCGCACTTCGAAAGTAAACTGGCGACGCTAATCGGGATGGCCAGTTCCCTCGACACAACCGTCGACGCCCTATCTCTGGCGGCAGTTTGGAATCAACCATGGATCAGCACCGTGCTAAGCGGTGCGACGACAACCGAGCATCTGAAGTCGAACCTCGTAGCCACAAACGTCGAATGGAATGAAGGGACGTTTCGGGAGCTTGATTGGCTATGTGAGAATGCCGATGAGTATTGGAATCGTCGATCAGCGTTAGTCTGGAATTAAATTGTATCAATCCGCTCCCAATACTAGCCCGAAGCGCAAGTTTTGATGCTGCGCTATATCGGCCCATCCCGAAGGGATTCAAGCTATTAGCCGGTGATAAGCGCAGCGCCATCACCGGATTCGGTCGAAAGCAAACATGATCCCGAAGGGATCACAGCGGGCGTTTGCTGCGATCCCTTCAGGATCGAATCGTGTATTCCTTGGGGGTCCGGAGGTGGTCGCTACG
>CALLUY010000144.1 GCA_938010615.1 uncultured Pirellulaceae bacterium
TCACGCATTCACTTTGTACGCTGGAGTTTGAAAACCATCGACCGCTCTATGACTGGTACATCGAATCGCTCGGCATTCATCATCCGCAACAGATCGAATTCGCGCGGCTTAATCTCAGCTACACCGTAATGAGCAAACGCAAGCTGCTCGAATTGGTGCAGAACAAACTTGTATCGGGATGGGACGATCCTCGCATGCCAACCATCGTTGGAATGCGACGTCGAGGCGTCACACCTGAAGCGTTGCGAAACTTTTGTGATCGGATCGGCATCACAAAGTTCAACGGCATGACGGAGTTGCCGCTGTTGGAATTGTGCATCCGAGACCACTTGAACCGAACGGCGAATCGAGCGATGGCGGTGCTCGATCCGCTGAAAGTCGTGATCACGAACTACGAGGAAGGCAAGTCGGAGATGCGTCAAGCCAACAACAATCCTGAAGACGAATCAGCTGGAATTCGCGAGATGCCATTCAGTCGCGAGCTGTACATTGAACGCAAAGACTTCAGGGAAGAAGCCAACAAGAAGTACTTCGGCTTGACCGTCGACAAAGAAGTCCGCTTCAAAAACGCTTTCTTTGTGAAGTGCAACGAAGCGATCAAGGACGCCGACGGAAACGTTGTCGAACTGCGTTGCACTTACGATCCGGAAACTTCCGGAGGCAAAGCTCCTGACGGTCGCAAAGTCAAAGGCACGCTCCATTGGGTCAGCGCCGCACATGCGATCGATGCAGAAGTACGACTCTACGACGTGCTCTTCAGCCAGGAAAAACCTGAAGACGTTCCTGAAGGAAAAGATTGGAAGGACTTCCTGAATCCAGACTCCCTAAAAGTGATCACTGCGAAACTGGAGCCCTCGCTTGCAGAAGCGAAAGTCGGAGATAGGTTTCAGTTTGAGCGAATGGGCTACTTCTGCATGGACAAGGATTCCGAGCCCGGCAAACCTGTCTTTAATCGGACCGTGACGCTAAAAGACGGATTCAAGAAGGCGAAGAAAAAGGCTTAGACTCGTTTTTCGTTTGCTCGTTCACCGCCAGTCAATACAATTGAGTTACTGAACTTAACCGAAAGCACACATGGCCAGCGCACCAAAGCTATTGACGGCAGCCGACTACTGGGAAGTTGAGAAAGACTCCGAAATTCGGCATGAGTTTTACGAAGGCGAAATTTACGCCATGACCGGAGGTTCGCCCAGGCACGCACTGATTGCAGCGAACTTCATTCGGCTCGCAGGAACCGCTCTCGAAGGAGGACCTTGCGTGGTCTACACAGGTGATCTTCGCATCAAGGTAAACGCAACTGGTCTGCACACGTATCCAGATGCGTCAATCATCTGCGGGGAACTTGAGCTGGACGAAACCGTGCCGCACACCGTGCTCAACCCAACCGTTGTGGTGGAAGTTCTTTCCGATTCGACTGAAAAATATGACCGCGGCACGAAATCGTCCAACTACCGCAAAATCGAGTCCCTCAAGGAACTACTGCTGGTTAGTCAAAACGAACCATTGGTCGAACGCTACGCACGCACAGAAACAGGTTGGCTTTTGACGGAAACCGCAGGGCTCGACGCAACCTTGAATCTTGATTGCGGCGGAGCGTCATTTGCCTTGTCTGAACTTTATCGTGCGGTAAATTTTGAATCACTCCCGAAGTAGATATTAGGCCCACTCATTCCTCGTGACGACAAATGAAGCCCGAGAATCAGATCAATGCCGGACTCATTCTCCTATTGCACTCGCTTCTGATCGCAATCGGAATGGTGGTGGCCTACGTCATTCCTTCCGCCGGTGCACAACCGGCTTCCATTGGGCTCTCGTTCAACAACCTTCGCACTCAACACCATTCCGACGAGGAACTGCAATCGTGGTTGAGCTTCCTTGAGTTGCCACATCAGGAAATGCTGGTCAGCAAAGAGACCCTTGCCGAGGTGCTGAAGCAAAACAAATCGCTTGCCGAGCTGGAATTCTTTCATAACATCGCGGCGAGTGACCGCACGGAATATCTTGCGCAGCGAATATCAGCAATCGAAAACAATGACTTGCCGTACAGTTGGGATCTCGATGTAAGAGGCGCGTCGCATGAAGAAGCGAATACTCTGCTCGCAGCGCTAAAACTCACTCATCAGAAAAATCTTCAAAAGATCGGTGCTGCCAGTGAGCCTCCGATCAAAGTTGATGACTTGTCGATCGACGAAGCAACCCAAATGCAGTGCGGCGAAGCGTGCTCTCCGGCCGCGGGCGCATTTTTGGCTGCGATTCTGGTGATTGCCATTTGGTCGATTTGTGCGAGCAACGATCGAAAGCTTCCTTTCTCGACATCACTCAGCCAACTGTTGCTCGCTTCTTCGATGCTGGCGTTGGTTGGATCAGGAATCGGTTGTCTGGTCGGAGCCAATGCCAACAAGGAGTATGAAAGCGAGCTGACGGTGCAGGTTCGCGCAAATCCATTTTCGTTCCAAGGCGAACGATCTCAAGAAGCCCGATTCTTGACAAATGAGTTGAGCAAGAAGATCGAAGTCAAGAACTTCCTTATCCACTCAATAAGAAAATCTCTCATTTCTGAGTTGGTCACTGAAAAAGGAATGGCGAACTGGCGCTCGTTCAAAATCGCGGCACTGGAACCGTACAATCTAGACAACGTTGAGAGCGAAGTAGATCATGAATTGCTGTGCGACTACATTCTTGATCGCCTTGAAATTGAGCAAGACGTACAAGCACCAGAAATCTACACTCTTCGTTTCCGTTGCGCCGATAGAGATGATTCGGCGGGCCTTCTTACGGCTCTCATTAGCTACTTGAGCGACCGTTTGGACGCGCTCTCAGAGGAAACCGAATTCGGCTCACAACTAGCAATCAGATTTCAGGTCGAACGATTGTCTGATCCAGAACCAAGGAAAGTATCGTTGTCCGAGATCGCGTCACGAACCGCATTCGAGGGTGCTCTGTTTGGCGCCATGTTCTGCTTGGTGACTCTTTCATCAACCAGAGTACTGGCCGGGTCGCCGCCTGTTTGAGTTCTGAATGCTAACGGCGAGCCCACGCTGTCTCCGCAGTTCGCTACAATTCATGAAACATCAACTTTGACGACTTGAGACCAGCATGAATTTCAGAAGGAAATTTCTTCCCATCTTTCTCGCGATTGGCTTTTGCACCACGCTTGTCATTCCTGCGGACGCCCAACAGAACTGGCCTGAATTTCGTGGACCGACCGCAGACGGACATGCGGATGAAGCCAAACTTCCCGTTGAGTTTGATGAATCAAAAATTTCATGGGAGCTCCCGATCCACGGCAAAGGCTGGTCCTCGCCGGTGATTTGGGATGATCAAATTTGGCTAACGACGGCGACTGAAGACGGGAAAAAGATGTCAGTCATCGGCGTCGATCTCGAATCCGGCAAGAAGATCCACGACTTCGTGATCTTCGAAAACGAAGCGCCCCAATTTTGCCACCCGACGAACAGTTACGCCAGTTCGACGCCCGCCATCGAATCAGGGCGACTCTACGTGCACTTTGGCAGCTATGGAACGGCATGCATCGACACCGATTCGGCGAAAGTCATCTGGGAGCGTCGTGATTTGGAGTGCGATCATTTTCGTGGACCGGCTTCGTCTCCAATTTTGCATAATGGCCTGTTGATCGTCGCATTCGATGGAGCTGACCAGCAATACGTTGCTGCTTTAAACAAAACGACTGGCAAAACGGTTTGGAAAAAAGATCGCGACATCAACTATCCATCAGATAACGGTGACTACAAGAAAGCCTACGGCACTGGAGCCATCTTCGAAGTCAACGGCAAGCCGCTTTTGATCTATCCGAGTGCCGTCGCGACGATTGCCTACGATCCGATGACCGGCGACCAAGCTTGGATCGCATACCACGAGGGCATGAACGTTTCCGCGCGACCACTCTTCACCAGCAACGGACTGGTGATCCTCACCAACGGCATGGGAAAGATGATCGCGATCAAGCCCGACGGCAAGGGCGACATCAGTCGGACTCACGTCGCGTGGCAAGCGACGAAGGCGATTCCTCGCAAGTCGACGCCGATCATTGTTGACGGCCAGATGTATCAAAACGAAGATAAAGGAATTGTGTCCTGCATTGATCCAACGACCGGCGAGTTAACTTGGCGAGAGCGAGTCGGCGGCACTTATGCGGCGTCGCCAATTTTTGCAAACGGCAAGCTTTATTTCTTCTCCGTCGAAGGCAAAATTCACGTTCTGAATCCAGGCAAAACATTTGACCTTGTGAATGAAGCTCAGCTGGGAGACGGTTTCAACGCCTCTCCAGCGGTCAGCGGAAATCGACTGGTGCTGCGATCGATTTCGAAACTCTATTGCTTGGAAGATTAGCCAACGATGATCACCGCCAATACATTCCCGAACCGCAAGCAAGTGAATAACCCAAGTCAGATTCACTCGCTTGCGCTTTTTGATGTTGCGCTTTTTGATGTTGCGTATTGGAGATGCAATTTTACATTCTACTCAATAATACGCTCGCAAATATCGAATCAGGAAACGCCTCAATACAAGCCCGACGCGCAAGCGAGGGAGCAGGAAATCCTCGGAAATCTACCCTCGCTTGCGCGTTTTGAAGTTGCAGTGTTTGCGTTTAGGGGCAAAGCCCCGTTTCCTTGCCTAGCCCAGCCCATCGGGCTGGGACTTAGATTCCCCCGATTATTTTAGGACCAAAGGTCCGGCAAGTTGCTTCGGTTAGGGCGCACATGCGCCGCAACTGGTCGGGCTTTCGGCCCTAAGTGATCGTCCAACGCAATCCCGGCCCTGCGGGCCGGGCTAGGTAAATTGCTGGGCCGTTGGCCCGAAATGACCGGAACACTGCAACTTCAAAGCTTGCGCGTCGGGCTTGTATTTGCGCAACTTCAAAACTGGCGCTTCGGGCTGGTATTTTCATGCGGCTGTTTCTTTACACACCAAATACGCGTTGACCTGTTTTTCGCGTTTCCCTACGGTCACCGGATGATCCTCCAGTCCGCCCATTCAAAAACACGCTTCCTCTGCGCAATTTTTGCAGTCGCAATCGGGCTGTTCGCGGTCAGCGATTCATGCGCTCAGGGGCAATGGCTGGTCCTCAATAACGGCCAAACCATCGAAGGCAAAGTCGCGTTCGAAAACGGGCGGTACTCCGTCGAGACGCCGAGCGGCAGTCGCATCATCGTCGCCGCAGAGAAAGCCAACTTCGTCGCCGATTCGATCGCGGACATCTACTGGGATAAGTGGAGTCGCGTTGATCCGACCGATGGCACAAGCCACATCCGACTTTTTCGCTGGTGCTTAAAGCATGGCTTGATGGACGAAGCCCAAAAACAAATCGAACTGGTGGCGAAGATCGACGAACTGGACGGCCAAGCAGAACATCTTTCGCGAATGGCTCAGGAATTGGAACTGGTCGTTGCCCGAAACGAAAAAGAAGCCTTGATCGCGCAAAAGATTCAACAGAAACACGATCTAGAAATTCGCCAGCTGCCGCAAATGGCAAATCAGAAGCACGCCGAGTTTGCGACAGCTCCGACGATTCCATCAGCTCCAATCGATGCCGAAGGGCGACCCGTTCGCTTTCTCGGTTCAGCGAGTGCGAAAACGGCTGCTTCGAAAATACCGCAAGGCAACGTTGAGCTGGTGGATTTCGAAGAAGAAATCGAATCACCATCCAGACGAACCAAACCGGCTTGGGTCAGCAACCGCCAACTCGACCGCGAAAGCAGAGCCATGCCTGACGGGACGGTTTCGTTTTATAGACGACACCTCGAACGGAAGCTGATCAAAAACTGTGCAAGCTGTCATGATTCTCGCAGTGTTGCGATGCCGATGAGCCAACGATCTTTTGGACAAACGATTCCACGACGAATGAGCCAACAGAATTTGCATTTTGTGATGCAACAAGTCGATCGTAAGGCCCCACTGAGCAGTCCGCTGTTGCGAATGGCGACGACCGCTCATGGCGAGCAAAAATCAGCAGCGTTTCAATCTGGCGACTCGTTCGCGTTTGATTTGAAAAAATGGACGATCGCAGTCAGTAACGATCCTTCGAAGTGGCTGATGCAACTAGCCCAAGAATCTGCTCCTGCACCAAAGACCAACGAGACCGCCGAAGACGCAATCAACGATACCATTTCGGTCGATTTTGAAATGGACGCCACTGTCAAAGAAGAAGCAAACGAAATCATCGAAGTTGAAGCTGAATCTGAACCTTCGGACCCTTACGATCCATCGGCTTTCAACAAGCGGTAAGCAATACAAGCTCGACGCGCGAGTTTTGAAGTTGCGCTAATACAAGCCCGACGCGCAAGCGAGGAAATATTTCCGAGGATTTCCTGCTCCCTCGCTTGCGCGTCGGGCTTGTATTCCTCGCTTGCGCGTCGGGCTTGTATTCCTCGCTTGCGCGTCGGGCTTGTATTCCTCGCTTGCGCGTCGGGCTTGCATTGAGACGCTTCGCAATTCGAAATTTGCAAGCGTATTGTCGAGCAGAATATAAAATCGCATCTCCAGTGCGCAACATCTAAAAGCGCCAGCGAGTGAATTTCAACGCAGTTCGTTTCACTCTTTAGATCGTCGTGCGTAAACGGTCGGTTCTAAACCGACAACTAGAACTTTCGCGATCTTGTCTTCACAACTCCTTGAGGCGCCTCCTCAAGCTTCATCGAAGTGATCTTCCACTCGTTGTCTATTGCTTGCACGTCAAATGTCGCGTCGTAGTGGTTTGTTCGTTCGTGAATGTGGCCCCAGTGCTCAATCGTCCCAACCAAATCCCACTTACAGCGATAAACGAAACCGGGCTCGACCGTCGAGAAATATTTCTCATTCTTCCGCAGCTCACCATCGATCAAATTCACGGCCGTGATATTGGCAACCGCGCCGCCTTGCTCTTTGATTCGTAGACTGTCGTTTAGCTGAAGGTAGAGCTCCCGCAACAGCTTTCCGTCGACGCTCTGCGCGAGACCGTCGTACACGCTACTTTCGTCGGAAAACTCGAACGCACGAAAAAGGTTTTTGTGCAAGACGGTGAAAACGTTATCCGCTTTCTCGGACTCGATTCGCATCCTGCGGCTCCAGGGAGCGTAAAGATCAACGCTAATGAACGGAAAAGCCATCAACGCCGCTGCCGTCAAACCCCCGGCGATCATGTAGCGTTGCTCGTTGGAATGATCCAAACGCCCAGTCACAAAAGAGTAGATTGCGCCCGCAAACAGTAGCAAGCTCAACCACGGAAACGATTCCCAGACGGGCAAATCGAAGTGAGCCGGAACGGTTTCAATCGGCTTCGAAAAATCGGGCTCCGCGTTGGACCAAGTGTAAGTATTGTTTTCAAGAAACTTTGAGAACTGCGTTCGGCGGATGTCGTCCAACTCGAACACGATTGTGTCGACACTGCGAACGATCGAGTTAAACATATCCCACGTGACGCTAACGTTGGTAGGCGTGCCGCCCGACACGTAGCTCATGATCACTCCAACACGACCGTTAGCCATCGAGACCTTTCGACGCTCCGCTTGCATCGCAAAGTCTCGGATATCCAATCCGTAAAAGTCGATTCGATCGAACTGGGGCTTGCGTTTTTTGTCATCAATGGTGACCGGATTGGCTTCTGAAAACAGAACTTCAATTTTCGCTTTCAGTGCGTCCTGTTCTTCGATTTCGAGGAAGCGACCATCTTTACTTTCGATGTCGATGAACGTCGAAAGACTGGCGATGGGAATCAAAACTTCTTGGCGAACTTCGCGGCGCGTAATGTAAAAAAAATTGTAGACGCTGCTGTAGCTTTCGATGCCAAGGTTCTTCTCCCGTTGTTCATCCAGCCACGCATCCCACACCTCGACGTCGTCCGATCCCTGAGGAATGTTTTCCCAATCGAACTGAAACGTCTCTGGCATTTCAGGCTTCATCATTTTGACCAACGGAGTATCACTGCCGGCTTGTTTCAACAGGACCTTCATCTCGGTCGGCAACAGCTGACCATCGGCAACCATCTGCTGCTCGATGGTGATGAACTCAGGAGCCTCGTCATAGGAGTACTCGATCACGTATCCCATCGTGTAGTTCATCAACTGGCCGGCTGCGATTCCTTCTTCTGGAATCTCAAAACCTTTGACGTTGGTCACGGTGCCTTTGAGAGCTTCTCCTTGGGAGTCCATGATCAGAATCTTTTCCAGCAGATACTTGGCGTGATCCTGCGTCCCTTCCTCGAGCTCCGTATTGTCGTACTTTCCGGTCTCTTCGTAGGGTTCGACGCCTTGCAGCAATTCGAGGTCTTCTGCGAAGCATTTCAGCCGCATCGTGAGCTTCTTTTGGCCGACGTAGATGTCGGCTTCGACGATCGAGAGCGGATGATTTTCGGCAGTAGCTGCGCAGCAAGACGCCGTCATCGCGAAGGCCGACGCCATCACAATTGCGGTTAAAACCAAACTCCTGTAGATCCCGAACATACGCCCCTTAAGTTTGTCCCTGATTGTCGTTGCGAAAACGAGCACTTTCTGTGACATTTTACGACCGACGGACATATTCTACTGTCGTATTTAGATTCTTACGACGCTTCAGATTCAATTCATCGCCAACAAACGTCAAACTTCATGAACGCCCTCGCCGAAATTCGTTCCCGATTCGCTACCGCCCTCGAACCGCTGGTGGATTCGCCCACAGAACTGATGAAGATGATCAAAGCAGCGAATGATGCGAAGTTTGGCGACTACCAAGCCAACGTCGCGATGCCGCTGGGTAAGGAGCTGGGAAAGCCGCCTCGTGAGATTGCGGTTCAGATCATGGAGAGCGTTAAGCTGGATGGCTTATGTGACAACATGGAAGTCGCCGGCCCGGGCTTCATCAATCTGAAACTGGACGACGATTGGCTCAAGAGCCGCCTGGCGACTGCGCTGTCCGATAGTGGACTCGGCGTCTCAAAGGTCACCGATCCGAAAACTTATGTCGTGGATTTTTCTTCACCGAACGTTGCCAAGCCGATGCACGTCGGGCACATTCGCAGCACCGTGATCGGCGACGCGATTGCCAAGATCCTGAAGTTCGCCGGCCACAACGTCATCACGGACAACCATGTTGGTGACTGGGGCACGCAGTTCGGCATGATCATCTACGGCTACAAACATTTCCTTGATGCGGACGCCTACAAAAAAGATTCCGTCACCGAGCTGGGGCGACTCTACAAATTCGTTCGTCAACTGGTGGACTACCACGGTGCGAAATCGAAAGTCGACGACGTCGCCGACAAGATCGTCGAACTGACCGGTCAATTGTCTGGCCTCAAAGAAAAACAATCCGCTGCGACTGAGAAGGCGGAAACCAAAAAGATCAAGAAGGAACTTTCGGCCGTTCAGAAAAGGCTCGACTCACAGAAGGAAGCAGGCGAAAGTCTGACGGAAAAAATCAAAGCCATCGAATCGAATCCAAACCTTTTCGGAATCGCGAACGCTCATCAGAAAATCGGACAACAAGTCCTGCTCGAAACGGCCAAACTCCACGAAGGCGACGAAGAGAACAAAAAGCTCTGGACCGAGTTCCTACCTTTTTGCTGGGAGGACATGCGAAAGATCTACCGTCGCATGAACGTCGAACACGACCACGAACTTGGCGAAAGTTTCTATCACGACATGCTGGGAGCCGTCGTCGACGACTTCGAAGCCAAGGGATTTGCGCGCACCAGCGATGGAGCTGTCTGTGTTTTCATGGACGACTATGAAACTCCAATGATCATCCGCAAGAAAGACGGTGCGTTTCTCTATTCAACAACTGACCTTGCAACAATTAAGCATCGTGTCGAGCACTTCAAGGCCGACGCGGCGCTGTGTGTCGTCGACCATCGTCAGCACGAGCACTTCGACAAGCTGTTCGATGCAGCAAGGCTATGGGGCTACAACGATATCGAGCTTACTCACGTTAGCTTCGGCACGGTCTTGGGTGAAGACGGCAAACCTTTCAAGACGCGTTCTGGCGACACCGTTGGCCTAGAGTCTCTGCTCGACGAAGCCGAATCGCGTGCTCTGGCGATCGCCGTTGAGCAAAATCCAGATCTAACGGAAGACCAACAGCAACACATCGCGAAAACTGTCGGCATCGGAGCACTCAAGTACGCCGACCTGTCACAGAACCGCGGCTCCGACTACAAGTTCAGCTACGACAAAATGCTGGCCCTTCGCGGCAACACAGCGGCTTATCTGCAGTTCAGCTACGCTCGCGTTCAAGGCATCATTCGCAAAACAGAAGCCGACATGGAAAAGGTCCGCTCCAATCCGGTTCCGTTCGAATTCGCGACCGACATCGAACGCGAACTCGCCGTGAAGCTGATTCGTTTCGGTGAAGCGATCGACGAAGTGTTGATCGAGTACAAGCCAAATTTGTTGTGCAGCTACTTGTTCGAACTAACGCAAGTCTTCTTTCAGTTCCTCGAAAAGTGCAGCGTCAAGGATGCCGAAACTGAATCGCTGAAGCAAAGCCGCCTTCAGTTCTGCGATCTGATGTCGCGAACCGTTGAGACTGGTTTAGGATTGCTGGGCATCGGCGTCATCGAGCAGATGTAGTTGTGAACTCCAGCCGCATCGAAGGTGGCATAGGCCTCTGGCCTGTGAACTGCATGTCTTCTCCCGAATCACGCCAATGTTCGCGCCATTCACGGGCAAAAAATGGTTGTCCGCGTGGCCGCCTATGCAGACACAGTCCAGAGGCCTATGCCACCTACAGCAAGCCGTACAACATTCCCGCGATACAAGCCGTCATGCACGCCGCCAGCATTCCGCCAAGCATCGCTCGAAATCCAAGCTGAGCCAAATCGCCTTTTCGCTCAGGTGCCAGCGGTCCGATGCCGCCAAGCTGGATTCCAATCGCACCGAAGTTTGAGAATCCGCACAACGCGTACGTCAAAATCGTTCGCGTTCGATCACTGATCCCATTGGCGTTGCCCAGATCAATGTATGCCACGAACTCGTTCAGGATGACCTTGGTTCCGAGCATATTTCCTGACGCGAGACAGTCTTTTTGCTCGATGCCCATGATAAATGCCAGCGGGTAAAAGAGAAGCGAAAGGATCTTCGCCAGTGATAGCTCAATTCCGAACAGACTGCCAACGCCCCCCAACAAAATGTCAATGAACATGATCAGGGCAAGGAAAGCAATCAGCATCGCCGCGATATTGATCGCCAGCTTCACTCCCTCGGAAGCTCCGTTGGCAGCAGCTTCAATGATATTTGTCGCGGAATCCTCCAGGCCCTTTTCTGACTCCTCCAACGGCACCGGCGTCTCGGTTTCCGGTTGCATGACCTTGGCCAACACAAGTGCCGCTGGCGCAGAAATCAGTGAAGCCGTCAATAAGTGACCAGCGCTAATGCCTTCAAACGTTGCAAAGATCGCCATCAGGCTTCCACTGATCGTCGAAAAACCTCCGACCATCAACGCGTTAAGTTCACTGCGAGTCATCCTTGCGACGTAGGGTTTCACGACCAAAGGAGCCTCGGTGTGTCCCACCAAAACGTTAGCCGCTGCAGCCAAAGATTCAGCCGGTGTTGTCCGCAGTGTCTTCTCCATCACCCAAGCCATCGCCCGAACCAGCTTTTGCATGAATCCGCAGTAGTACAGCACGCTCATCAGCGACGCAAAGAATACGACAGTCGGTAGCACGCCAAACGCAAACGTCGTGAGGAGCGTTTTACGATCGGTTGTTGGATCGTTATTGACTCCGAAAACAAAAACGGAACCCGCCTCAACGCTACGTTGGATCACATCGAAAAATGACTCAATCCAATAGAACACCACTCCGTTTTTGAATCGCGGGACGGAAACCGAACCTCCCGACTTGCTCCAAAATTGTTGGTCGAGTTCATCCAACGGCACTTCTGGCTCAGTGAATTCCTCTCCTTTGGCTTCTGAATCCGCCTTCCTCGCCTCATATTCGTCTCGTTTGCTTTGATACTCTTTCAACAGTTCCGCAAACGGCGCATCTTTCTCGTCAGCCAAAGGGACAGCATCCACGGGATAACCGCCGGCATCGCAAGCCTCAACAAGTGACGGCAGGTCTGTAAACTCCCGAGGGAATTTCCAGTTTTGCGAGTTAAAGAAAACCGCAGCCAGAACAAGTTGCAGTAAAACTCCCAAGCCAACCAATCGCCAATCGACTTTCGTCTTGTGAGAGCTCATCAACCAAGCCAAAAGGATCATGGTCAAAAGGCCGACTGCAGAAATAGCGTTGAGCATGAGGTTCGATTCCAGAGAACAGAAAGAAGCGTCGCAATATCGTAATTGAAAAAAAGCTCTTGAGCGAGAGTCGAACTGCATGCCCTCTGTGTTCTCTGTGCCTCTGTGTTTCAACACTCATCCATGCAAAGTTTTGAAACACGGAGGCACGGAGGACACAGAGATCAAAGCAAATGTTGATTCATGACTCCTTGAACCAGATTGCCATCTTAGTCAGTACATGCAAGTCCTCAGCGAACTCCGCGCCTCCGCGTTTCAACATTTGCATGTTCGGCAAACGCAATCACAAGCCAGAGGCTTATGCCACCTACCAAAGCAACCACGTGCTGGAATCGTGAGCGAGAATCGAACTGCATGCCCTCTGTGTTCTCTGTGCCTCTGTGTTTTAAAACTCATCCATGCAAAGTTTTGAAACGCGGAGGCACGGAGGACACCGAGGACAATGCAAATGTTGATTCATGAATCCTTGAACCTGATCGCCATTTTCGTCATTAAATGCATATCCTCAGCGAACTCCGCGACTCCACGTTTCAACAATTGCATGTTCGGCAAGCGCGACGGCTGGAAGCCGTCACTACGAAGAAATGCAGTCACAAGCCAGAGGCTTATGCCACCTACCAAAGCAACCACTTGCTGGAATCGTGAGCGAGAATCGAACTGCATGTCCTCTGTGTTCTCTGTGTTTCTGTGTTTCAAAACTCATCCATGCAAAGTTTTAAAACACGGAGGCACGGAGGACACAGAGGACAATGCAAATGTTGATTCATGACTCCTTGAACCTGATCGCCATTTTCATCATGGATTGCATATCCTCAGCGAACTCCGCGCCTCCGCGTTTCAACATTTGCATGTTCGGCAAGCGCAATCACAAGCCAGAGGCTTATGCCACCTACCAAAGCAACCACGTGCTGGAATCGTGAGCGAGAATCGAACTGCATGCCCTCTGTGTTCTCTGTGCC
>CALLUY010000145.1 GCA_938010615.1 uncultured Pirellulaceae bacterium
CAAAGTCTCGGTGGCATAGGCCTCTGGCCTGTGTTCTGCATGTCCACAAGCCAGAGGCTTATGCCACCTCCCCAACTGCAACGACCCTACTGAATCACCTTCATTGAACGGTATTGCCGTTAAACGAACAAGGACCTTTCATTCAACGGTATTGCTCTTAGCTTAAACGACGTCATCAAGCCACGCGTTCGAAAACAAGCCATCCGGATCGAAACGACGCACGACTTTCTGAAACGACCCCAACTCGCTGTAGAGACAGGCGTTTTGATTGCGATCCAGCGGGTTGTACTTTCCCCAATGACATCGGCCGCCGAACAATTCCGCGATTAGCGGGCCAATGAAGTTTGCGAACTTGAAGAAACCGTCTCGATCAGCCGGACACTGGTAACTGATAAAGCTAATCGCGTACCAGTCCTCGCCGACCGATGCTGTATCTGATTCAGCCGTCGAAGTCAGCATTGTGTCGTCCGGGAGGACGCGACGAAAACAGATAGGATAGTGATGGCAATAGCTGCCCGCCATCGATTCGAGATTTTCGTTTTGGTTTGCGGAATCCAAAAGTGTATCGGTGTCGTCTGCGTTTCGTTTCGGTTGGCCGCCAAAAACGCAAACGATGTCGGTCAACAAGTCCGTCGCTTGCTGGACTTTGCTTCGCGGCACAAAGACCTCGATTTCGATATGGCGGAACAGGTCGTGCTCCATCACTAACATCGCGTGAGAATCGTCGACGACTTTCCAGCGGTTGATAATTGTCCACGGCAAAATGTGCCTGAAGAAAAATCGGATCGCAGCAGCCGACTTGAGCGTCCGCGAAAGTAACGATACGGCGATGTGTAGACCAACGTCGATCACACAAAAGCAGTAGAGTCGATAGAGCGTCGCCAAACGACTTCGAGGCTGTTTCGATTCCACGCGGTGATGTCCGAAGTAATTCCACGCCCAAGGCATCAGATAAAACTGTTGCTGAGGATGCGTTGCCTCCATGGCGATCGCGGCATCAAGCGTTTTGTGTGCTCGAGCATGTTCCTCGATGTTGTATTGCTTGCGGCATTGGAACTCGATGGCAACAATCACGCCGAGCATTCCAAGCGAGCAGCGAGCGGCGCGAAGTTCATCACCAGAATCAATCGTAGTGATGATCGCGTTGCCGTCGGAATCGTAATGAGCAACGCGGACGGCTTTGATGAAATGTGAAAGGCTGTTGCTGCCAGATCCGTGTGTACCCGTTGCGGTGGCGCCGGCAACGGTTTGCTCATCAATCAGTCCAACCGATGGAAGCGTCAAACCGTGACGAGCCAACTTTTGTAGTAGCCGTTTTACTTTGCAGCCAGCACCAACCCAGACAGATTTTTGGTCCGGAGAAACTTCGACCGAGTTCAGTGATCTCATTTCGATCACGATGCCGTCCGTTTTGGCGATGTCGCTCCAAGCGTGCAATGAGCCAATTGCTCGAACCCGTTGACCATGATTTGCTTGCAGGATTGCCAGCACTTCAGGTTCCGATTCGACGGTGTAAAACGAGCTCGGTTCGAATTGAACGTTGCGCCCGAAGTTCTCAATAGCAGCCGTCATAATCAGAATAACCTAAACAAAAGGACCGTTTGAGGGCGGGTTACACCAAAGAATCGGTTTCTGCGACCGACTTTGAGGAGGGTTGGACGAAAGAAATTGAGTCTGTCCATTCTAATTGATTGAAACGAATCAGATGAAGCGAATCGCACAACTTGTCGTTTTGGTAGCCGTATTTAGCTCAATGAGCGAAATTTCTCTGGCTCAGTTTTCCCGCATCCAGCAAGCCGCATCGTTCAATCCGCGAAACCAAACGACATTGGCGTCTTGGGATCAGCTTCCGTTGCACAAGCACGCGTTTGTTCAGGCTCAGATGACGCGAAACGGCGCTGGAGCAACATGGCGAACAAGACTGGAGCGTCCGAATTCTCAGGGTAGTGTCGACGTCATGGACACGCGGAATTTCACTCTGTTTGACTACCGCAAGATGTTTGCTGAAGGGCGAACGCCGGCGCCGCAAGAACTTATTGGGCGTTGGCGAGGCGTCAATAAGGGGATCGTTGAGCTGGTCGGTTATCGGCAGTTCATCAAAGAAGTTTCGCCAACTCCATGTGATATTCGTGGCGACAATATCCTTGTCGAGCAAGTTTCCAACGACATGTTGCGGAGCATTGGTTGGGCTCCGGTGGCCGGAATGCCGGAAGAAGGCTACGTTTCGCGACAAGGATTTTTTCAGGTTCAAGCTCCGCGAGGCGCCGGCAAGTTCAAGCACGGAGCCATCTTTAGCTATCGTGACGGAGCCAATCAAAAGACGGATCCGGTTCGCCTGCTTGTGGACAAATTGGTTGTGCTCGATCGCAACCATCTGCTTGGCCGAGTGACCGCGAACTTTGGCCCGCTGCAAATTCCACTCTCCTATTTCACGCTCGAGCGAATTCAATAGTCGTCGTTGCGTCGAATCTTTTGCGTCTCTAACGCCGCCGAAATGGCTGGTTTCTGCGCGTGCATGCACTTTTGTGAAAGTAGGGTGTCTGTGCTGTTAAAGTATGCCGATTGTTCCGGTCGCGCCCTCCCCCAAGGCGGAGAAAAAGGCAGAATTGGAACTACCGGCTTTGCCTGAACAATCGGATTGGTCGATACAAACTGCATGACGCGAACTCTTTGCGCGTCAAACTTGCAGTCTGAGGCCCGTAATGAAGATCTCCAAACAACGCTTTTTGATGACAGTTCTTGTTGGCGCTGGCATGTGTGCAGTACTCCTTGCTGCTTACCGCTCCGGCCCCAAAGGTCCAAAATCGAATGAGTATCAAGCCAATCTAGAGGACTATCGAACTTCGCTGGAGAGCATTGAAGTTGAAGTAACTCCGCAGGTTCAGAGGCGGCAAGAAGTTCCAACCGATGGACTCGTTGCAACGCTCGAAGAAACTTTGTTGCAAGAAGAAACTTTGATTGTCGCAGACGGGCTCATGCTCGACGAAGCTGTCGAAGACGACGGCCAAGCGATTAGCTTGGAGACTGAACCAGCAAATCAAGTACCAGTAAATCGAGTACCAGTTGTCAGCTCTGAGTTGGCAACGGGTTCGCGAGGCCCGCATTTGAAAGTCAATCCTTACATGCGGACCAGCAGTGAGGCTGTTGAGGAGCGTGTCGTTTCTATACCAGCCGAGGCCGAGGAAGTCGAAGCTCTTGCCCCGGAATCGATGATCGATTCCAAAGTCGACTTGACGACGGAAGCGTCGGCAACGCAATACGTGCAACCAGCGTTAGCACAACCAGCGTTAGCACAACCAGAACAGGCGCGACCCGTGCCGCGAGCAGCATCTCCGGTATTCGTCAGCGAAGCCGCAGCTCAAAAAGCGGTTCATCACATCGAGTATGGAAAATCACTGGCTCGTCGCAACGCGACCGAAGCCGCGGGGCAGGAATTCCTGAGCGCACTTCGAGTCCTTGCTGAGTCCGGCGATATGAGCTCCGGTGGCAATGCTCAATCCAGGTCATTGCGAAACGGCCTGTTGGCGATGCGGGAGGCTTCTGACTTCAAAGTCGAAGATCCGCAAAGACAAATCATTATGAATGTCGCAGCGATCATCGAGGGGCACGAGACTCAATTGATTAGTCAAAGTGAAGCTCGATCGATGACGGCCTCTGCTGCAACTCGACGTTACCTTGAGTACGCTGGTCTCCAGTTGGGAAGTTGCGGTGGGCAAAATGCAGCTGCCGCGGAAGCACTTTTCTGTCTTGGAAAAATGCGATCGATCTCGGCCCAGTCGAATCCTGATCCGGAGTCGATCGAAATGACCGAAGCGATTATTTTCCATCACGCGTCATTGACTGCCGACCCGAACAACTTCCGCAGTGCCAATGAGCTGGGAGTGCTGCTGGCTCGCAACGGTCAACTCGCCAATGCAGAGCTGTATCTCAAGGAGAGCCTGAAAATCAAACAAGTGCCTCAGAGTTGGGCGAATCTTGCAAAGGTTCATCAACGCAAAGGCACACAACGCGATATGCAGTTGGCTGATCTTGCGATGAATGAGTACCAGACTTCACTTCATCGTCAAATGATCGAAGCGATCCCTGGAGCAGCCATTCAGTGGATGGAGCCGGGTGAGTTTATTGCTCGTAGCCCGGTTCAAAATCCGGAAGCCACGGTGACCTCAACGCCGCAACCGAAAATGATTGTTCCCGTGACCAATATAGAACTCGAAGGCAAGCCATCCATTGCTGACCGCATCGGTTCTTTATTCGTACCGAAAAATAATCGCCGCTAGTTTGAGAAATCAAGACGACCAATCGACGCTAACTCGAATTTCAATTCCGCAACGAATGCACGAGACTGAGGCCAAAAGCCATGACAATCAAGGCAATGTTAAAACTGACACTGGCAACCATTTTTTTGGGCTTAACGCTATTTGCGATCGTCTCAATGAACGACGCTGCTACGCCGGATGAGATCCGTGTCGCTCAACCGGCGGCAGACTCCAACGTTGACAGGAATGTTCGGCCAGCAACGGCTGAAATTGACCTGATGGCAACGCAACTTAAGTCAAAGAAGCCGAGCCGAGTTCGAACCGCGCACTACGAAGCAGCTTCTTGGCCGACTCAGGAAGACGGAGTGATTCGTGATAGCCAAGTCAAATTGTGTCAGGGTTCGGATTGCGGATGTGATACGGGAGTTGCAACTGCCGAGTACGCACAGCCGATGGGATATGCCAGTCAGGCTTCTTATGGTCAGAGCGGTCCTCAGCAGATGGCATCGAGATCGATGTATGCAGTTGATCAAACGACACGATCTAGGTTTCTTCGAGAGCCACGTTGGATGAATGCCAAGCAGCGGCCATTCGAACAGTATTCTTACGGTGAGTACGTCGGCCCGTTTCGAACTCCTCACGTTCCGGACTATCGAATTCGCATCGGCGATCAGTTGGAGTTTGTCTATCTGTTGACGCGACGACGCAGCAATGAGCCCTACCGTTTGTTTGTTGGCGATACGATTCAAGTCACGTCGACAACGGATTCAACTTTGAATCAGCCAACCGTCCAAATTCTTTCCGACGGTACAATTTCCCTTCCGCTTGTTGGCGTCGTTCGCGCTGCTGGCAAGACGATCAACAACATTCAGCGAGAGCTCAACGATCGCTACATTGAATATGTGAAGAACCCAGAGATCGTCGTTCAGGTGATCCAAGGCGACACGCCACTGGAAGATCTTCGTGATGCCGTTGATGCACGTCAAGGATCGGGTGGTCAGTCTCGAAATGCACTTGTTTCACCTGACGGTACGATTCAGCTTCCGATGATTGGCAGTGTGCCTGCGATCGGATTGACGCTCGACGAAATCGGACGCGAAGTCAACGCTCGCTACCGTTTGTACTTCGGTGGAGTTGAAGTGACTCCGATTTTAACCCAGCGTGCACCTCGATTCATCTATGTTGTTGGTGAAGTCAACCAAGGCGGACGTTTTGAATTGACGGGGCCAACAAGTGCCATGCAAGCCATCGCTCTGGCGGGTGGATTCAACGACGGCGGAAACTTGCGGCAAGTTGTCGTGTTCCGTCGCGATGCAAACTGGCAACTGATCGCGACTCGACTTGACCTCGGCGGTGCACTCAATGGCCGTCGTCCTTATCCGTCGGATGAAATCTGGCTGCGTGATTCGGACATCGTGCTGATTCCAAAGAAGCCGATCCAGCGACTTTCAGAAGCAGTGAACCAATATCTGACGAATACGATCTACGGAATTTTCCCACAGCAGGGAATCGCATTCAGCTTCGACAACTTCGAATCGCTGTAGATCGAAAGACATGAGAACCATCAAAGGCGGGCTTCAGTTTTGGAGTTCGCTTTTTTGTTGCGCTGTCGGGTGAACCGGTGTCTTACTCGTTTTCATTGGCGCCGAATTCAGTGCCCCAGCCACTTTGCTGTAGGAACTTTTGAAACGCTTCAACTTCCGAAGGCGCCGACCGCTGACCGACGTTTTTCTCCCAGTACATCCGCATGATCGTTTCGCTCCACTGTTCTGGGTGAAGATTGTCCAATTGATCGCGTTGTCCTTCATCAAGTTCATCGTAGAACGCATGCAACGCTGCTTCTTTGATTGGAAACCTCGCTTGGTTGGCAGTCTCAATCCATTTCAGAATCAACTCACGTCGATCGGCGTCAGAGATTCCGGGTTGATCGATGATCGATCTCGCCTCATCGGAAACGATCTCGCGCAGATAGTCGATGCCGATGTTTTTTTCCGCAATGTTGTCACAGAGAATTAGACCAAACTGTTCTCGATCGTTTCGCATCAGGAATGAAACAAGCTCCTCAATGGGCGCGGCCTTAATTCGATCGACAACCATTTCGTTCGGCGGTAGCCCTTTTCCTTTTCGCATTTTGGTCAACACGCTCCCGGTCCGTTCGCGGATTTCGGGTTCGTAGTAGCGAATCGAAAAGTCATACCACTGATAAAACAGGACGGCATCGTCAAGCGGTAACTTTGTCGATCCAATGGCTCCAAAAGATTCCTGAGCCTGTTGGCGAGTGATCTTGCCAATCTCTTTTAGACGTTGATCCAACGGCAGGTCGAGCAGATTTGCTCTTTGGTTCATCCCTAAAATTTTCAACCAGTCGTAATACGAAGTCATGACTTCGACCAGTTTGCTACTCTCTGGTTCTGCCGCCAGTAAATCGTGGAATTCACGAAGCGTATCTTGTTGTTTCGAATCCAATGCTTCGAATTTTCTCTTCTTTTCAAACAGCTCTTCACGCTGTTGATCTGTCATCCGGGAAAGCCGATCGCTGCGGTCGCGAATACGATCAGCATCCGGTGGCTGTGACGTTCCATCGAAATTCGTCAACGGAACTTCGCGTGAATCAACAGCAAACAAATCGTCGACTTCGCGAAACAACCCTTTGGCGTAAATCGATTTCAAAAAACCGATGCCTTTGACCGCGCTGCCCTCAAAGACAACCTTGGTGTAGCGATCGTGGTTTTCGATCAACGGCAGGTCGTAGACGAGTTCCCGTTCTGGTTGTTCGATGGACTCGCGTTTCAAAAAATAGCTAATTCCAAAAATGGCAGCAGGGATTAACGCCAGCAGCAGCCCTTTGAGAACAATCCCGGTCTTGGGCTTGTGGATGCTCTTGCCTGCAATCGCCATCTCGACAGTCGTCTGGACGAATTGACTGTTTGGCTGCACCAACGGCAAGCTGTCGAGCATGTCCCAGGCAGATTGCAATTCTTGCATGTGTGCATGAAACGACTGATCATCGGCGAGTCTTTTTTCGACCGCGATGCAATCTGCATCAGCGAGCTCGCCATCGAGATACGCCGTCAGCAATTCGCTGTCGATTTCGGTTTGAGTTTTACCTGGTTGTTTGGCCATGGTTAGTCGCTCTGAACCTCCTTGTCCGGTGCTTGATTCATTCCGTCGGCAACCCCATCAGTCAAACCGCCAGATTCGAGATAGGGTTTCAGGATGTCTTTCAAATTGTTTCGAGCTCGTGACAAAAGTGACTTCACTGCTTGCGTGGTCAGTCCCATCGTTTCGCCGATTTCTAGGTAGCTCATTCCTTCAAATTTGGAAAGCATCGTAGCGATACGTTGTCTCTCTCCAAGCTGTTCGATTGCCGCCAGCATGACGTTCTGCATTTCGGTTTTTAGGAGCTGTCTGGCGGGCATCAGTCCACTTTTTTCCTTCGCCATCATTTCCAATGGCCTGACAGGCATCGAACCCGAAGGAGACGAAACAAGGTTGATCTCTTTTCGACGAGACGACTTTCGCAGCGAGTTGCTGGCCACGTTATGCGTGATCGTGAACAGCCAAGTTGAGAATTTAGCAGTCGGCACATATCGCTCCCGAGCTCGATAAACTCGCAGAAATACATCCTGAGCCAAGTCTTGTGCGGTTTCACGATCGCTAACCAAATGCGTCAAAATTCCCACCAAACGCCCCTGATACTTTTCCACTAATTCCCGAAAAGCTGGCTGATCCCCATCGCGGACGCGCAGCATCAGGCGAACGTCCGGATCGGTCAGCTCATAGCGAGTTTTTGGTTCCGGTGGAGGATCAGGCATATTGGACGATAAAAAACAAGTCTGCAGTGGATTTAACCCACCGGCAGGGCTGACAGGGCCGCTCTAATTGCCGGTTTGGATGCGATTTGGGAATGAGTGCCATTTTTAGGATCCGTTAGACCTATGCAGTAGGCAATTCCCGTCCAACCAAATATACTTTGCGGTTCGCAAGTGGCCCAGAATACGTCATTTATCGTTATTTGACGCTTTCTGTTGTCCAACTTTTTCCTATTTTACGTTAGTTGCGTTAGAGATCATGGCCAAAAAGGCGACCAAGAAAAAAGCTTCTGCTACTGCAAAAAAAGCAACGACCAAAAAGAAAGCCTCTAAGAAAAAAGCGGCTGATGCGGGCGATGATGCGGAGGCTCCTAAAAAGAAGAAAAAGAAGCCAGCCAAGAAGCGAAAGTCTCGTGCTGCTGCGGCTGCCGAAGTTCGTTTACGAATCTTCTGGGGTGTTTTCAATCACCAGATGAAACGGGTTGCGTTGTACGAATTCAACCAACGCAAAGCGGCTGAAAAACGCGCCAAAGAACTTAGCCCCGAAGGCAAGCCTCCTCACTTCGTGCAAAAGGTGAAAGAAGCAGTGATCGACGAACCTGAAATCGATCCAGATACTGGCGAGCCAGTGGCACCAAAGAAGAAGGCCAAGAAAGCCACGAAGAAAAAGGCTGCCACAAAGAAAGCCGCCCCCAAGAAGGCTGCTAAAAAGAAAGCCGCGAAAAAGAAGAAGGCTTAGCATTTACGCGAAACCCCATTACATCACCCGCTGAATTTCAGCGGGTTTTTTGTTTGCCATGGGCGAACCAATTCGCCAAAATCGATTCAATCTTGATTAGCCTTCGAAAGCGTCTATATCTAAGGACGCTCGGATTGCTGGATCTAAGCGGTTCGTTGACGCGTCTGCATTTGCTCTCAATCGAAAAATGGTCACGATCCAAAATGCGAAAATCAGAAACGGCATCGCCATCATGAACAGGATGCTGATCGCGTAGCCCAATGCCAGTCCGCTGTGCAGTGCACTTTTGCAAGTCGGGCAGGCCATTGCGGTTTCGCAGCTGATGCCCGAAAGCACGATAGCCAAAATTGCGATGCCAACAATTCGAAACATAACGACTCAGTAAAACCTAAACGGGCCACACAGATAAATTCGCCAGATGAATTAGAGTTTGCTCCAATTTTCCATCGGCCTCACCAGCGGTGATATGGTTCGTAATCTCGGAACAGAAAAGCTGTGAACTCTCTACGCTTTGAGAGACCGACAGGCCTTTCTTAAGTGACTCCACCACGGCAGTAATCGACGCTTTCATTGTACCGTCGCCAGCGAAATATGGCACCATCTTTTCGAATGCCGCAACCGCGGGCAAGCCAGCCAAAAAATAGATGCCCATCGCCAAAATCAGGAAGGCACACTCTTCATCGATCTCGGCATCGGTCAGCTGCTTTACTTCTTCTCGCACACCTTCGATGACTTCCGGTAATCGAGCCGCCATTTGCAAAGCCACGTCAACGTCTCCGCAATCTTCACCGATCGAAATCAAGTGAATCCGCCGGTCGGACCAGGAGAATGCCAGTTGGCGACCGCATTGGGTGGATCCAAGCGTCCCGGAAATAGTCCCGCCCTGTCTTAAACCATCGTGAAGCTGCTTGAGCAAATAGACGGTACCCGGGCAGCCAGCCACGGAGTCGGCTGCGGTGCGAATACTCTCAAGCACAGGAGTGTAGACAGCCATCAGCTTTCCCAAAGCCGCAAAAGCCTGATTGAGACGGCTGTTGGCAGGAGGCCAGTTCGCAGAAACGGCATCCTCAGATAAACGGTGACCTGCAAATTCAATCATAAAACATCCTTCGATATTCCCATCAATTGAAGGTTAGCAAGAGAGAATCAAAAGTCCAGAAATTTAGCAGAACGCCGAGCAAGTCTTGCCTCTACTCTTCAACCAGATGCTTCCAGTACTTTTCGGGGAAATCGAGAATCCCTTGGGTTAACTGGTAGTGACTGGTTTCTTTGAGCGTCGTTTCGTGAATTGTTTTGGTGTCGAGATTCAGGATCGTGGCACCGGGAAACGTCATCAGGATCGGCGAATGGGTCGCAATAATGAATTGCGTTTTCTGAGTCTTCACTCGCTTTGCCATGATCGCCAACAGAGACAACTGACGCTGCGGAGAAAGCGCAGCTTCGGGTTCGTCCATCAGGAATAGTCCGTCGCCCAATCGATTGTTGAGCAAATCCAAAAACGATTCGCCATGCGAACGCGTATGCGGTGACTGGCCGCCATATCGCATGTAGGGATCTTTCTTGAAGTCAGGATCGCGACGTCGTTGGTCCAGCAGCGAGGCAAACTGAGCGTAAAACTCGGCGCGGAAAAAGTAGCCATCGCGAGGACGCTTCGAAAAGTAAACGTACATTGATTCCGCAAGTTCACTGTGGCGTTCAGGGCCGAATTGGCTCGTCATGTCGTTCTTGCCACCGCCGCAAACGGGATACCCGGCCAGAGAAGCAATCGCTTCGATCAGTGTTGATTTTCCGCTTCCGTTTTCACCGACCAGAAACGTAACCGCCGTTTTGAACTCAAGTTCGAACTCGGCCACCCACGGAATTGAAAACGGAAAGCGGTCCTTGCGAGCGACTTTCGCGACTTTGGGATCCAGTGGCAACAAAATCGAATCTGATTTCGGTTGGGGCTCGGGAGCAGGATCAGGTTCCTGCTTTTCTTCTTCGTCCGGATCGGACAGCGTTGTCAGCGAATCAATGAACTCCGCATCGGTCATGAACAGCGCCTCGTTGGGCTCGCCATTGTTCTCAGGCGGGACATCGGGCTCTTCAACTTCTTCCGGAATGGCACTTCCGCGTTTGGTGAAATCAAAGTCGTCGCGCAGATAAACACCTTGCAGGAACGCCGGAGGAAACTTTAGCTCTGAGTCGCTCATGGTTGGCTACCACGGCCTGCGGCCACCGCCGCCAGCGCCCATCGTGAGCGATTGATAGTTGCTCCATGCCATGAACCCGAAAAAGATCGCAAGGAATGTGTCTCCTTGTTTCATCGAATACAACGCGACGAAAACGGCGACACACATGGAAAGAATGACACTCTTTCGAACGCCAGCCCAAGGATCCGCTTTCACAAAAAGTTGCCGTGCGATTTGACCGCCATCAAGCGGAAACACCGGCAGTAGGTTGAAGATGTTCAGCACAACGTTGATCACGATGTTCACGAAGATAAACATGTGCAGTGAGCTCGAATCTGCCAGAATCGTTCCGGTTGTGTCGTATTGCGGCAGTGGAAAGGGTCCAAACCATCGAACGGACAATTCACCAGTGATCGCAAACAGGATGGCAACAAAAAATGCAGCCAGTAGCAACCCGGCAACGGGGCCCGCCAAAGAAACAATGATTTGTTCATTTGGTTTTAGGCTGCGCGTACGTCCGCCTTTCCAAGAACCCGTTCCGCCGCCAGGAATGGCGAGGCCTCCCATCCAATACAGCACCACGCTGGACTCAATTCCAAAATGGCGAAACGCCAACGTATGTCCAAGTTCGTGGACCAGCACGCCAATGAAAAACACGGCTGCAACGATCAGCACTCCAGCTCCGGCATTGACGTCGAAAGATTGCAGGAACGATTGACTAAACAGTACCGGCAAAATAAAGAATGCCGGATGCACTCGGCACGGAAAACCGAGGATTGTGAAGTTCATGTCGTAGGGAGTTTTCCCCGGTGCACTCAAAAACACGGCATGGCTCGAGAGAGATGAAATATTGACTGTTCAACAGTTTAACACTCTAGCTTCGATCATGCACTGCGAAACGGGGCTCAGCTTTCAAGTAGCGGAACTCGTCGAGAGTTCTGCCCTGCGACGTGAGTTTCGGAAGTCTTGACGAGTTCCGCTACTTAGAGAGTTACGCAAATTCATACTGCCAATCACAACCCGACGCGTCAATTTTGAAGTTGCAGTGTTTAGTGCTGAAAGCACGGCATGTACTAGCCATGGACGCAAGTCCATGGAAACGTTGATGCATTAATCGGCAGTCCTGAAGGGACGGCAGGAAAATTGCGGTCGAGCAAAGCTTGGCTCCTGCCGTGCCTTCGGCACTCTGCGGCGATTCATTAACCGTAACCACGGACTTGCGTCCATGGCTAATGCATGTCGTCACTTCGTGACTGAAAGTGTGCAACTTCCACTTACGCTTCGGGTTGAAATTGTCGGACTTAAGAAGCGACCAATTCCTGAGTCGACTGGATCGGTGCTGCTGGCGTCGTTTGCGGTCTTGCGGGATCGATACACACTTGATTTTTCCTCGCCATCCATCCGAACGCACTGGGAACAAAAATCAGCGCCAGCAACGTACAGCCTACGACTCCTCCCGCGATCGCAATGGCCATTGGAGGCCAAAATCCTCCACCCGCGATCAGCAATGGCGTGAAGCCGGCGATCGTCGTGAATGTCGTCGCCAAAACATGACGCGTTTCATGCAGCGTGACTCTTAGAATCGCCTGTTCATTACCAGCCGCCGCTTCAGCATCTTCACGGAGCGCGGTCAACACGACGATCGAGTCATTGATTGCGATTCCGATTAGCCCCATGATTCCGACAATGGCCATGAATCCAAATGGATAGCCAAACAGGAACAGCGATGCACCACCGAAGCCGACTGCCATCATCGCGACCGCGCCAATGACGATCGCTCCACGAAATGATCCAATCGAAAGAACCAACGTCGCGATCATCGCGGCAATCAAAATGCCAACACTAGCCATCAAGTTGCCAACCGCCTCGCCACGTTTCGAGGCCTCACCGCCGTAAGACATTCGGTAGCCCGGCGGCAACGTCCACGCCGAATCTTCCAGCTTTTGATTTAGTTTCGCGAGCACGGTCGAAGGCAGCGTCCCGGCTTCCAGAAAGACTTGAACCTCTTGCATGCGTACGCTGTTGAGCCGCGCAACCATCGCAGTCGTTGGTTTCAGTTTCAGATCAGCGACGGCGCTTAGCGGAACCTGCTTTGCAACGCCGCCAGATGACGGAAACACGAGGTTCAGCTGATTCAAATCTTCAAAGTTGGCTCGCTGACTGTTGGCGATTCGAACGCGAACGGGAATCTGCTCGGTCTGCTGCAAAACGAAACCGCCGATTGCGCCTTCAAGTTGAGCGTTGAGCTGCGTTGCGATTTGACCTGGTCGAAGACCGGCAAGCTGAGCATCCTCCGACGAAACATCGACTTGGACCGTTGGCGTCGAATCGTTTAGCTCAACGCGAACATGCACAACGTTTTCCAGTTCGGAAAGCATTTTGCGTGACTTCTCTCCCAAGTCTCGCAACACATCAAGGTTCGGTCCGAAGAATCGAAGTTCGATCGGCGCCGTGAAAGGAGGTCCCTGTTCCAGTTGCCTTGCCAACACGCGAGCTTCCGGGAACTTTGACTGAAGGTTGCGTTGAACCTTTCGAATTTCCGCGGCACCATCTTCTTTCGAATCCAGCTGCACGATTCCGTGAGCATATCCGCGGGATCCCAGTCGATTGGTGATGATGTTGTAGTAGAAAGTCGGCGCAGTTCGTCCCAGTAGCCAAGTCGTCTGCTGCACGCGTGGATTGGTGTCCAGCTCTTTACTGATCTTGTTCGTCAGTGCTGTTAGTTCCGCAAACGATGCGTTCGACGGCAGTTCAAGTTCAACATGAAATTGGTCTCTGTCTGCCGGCGGAAAGAACTGATCCGGCAACATCGATAGCGAGAAAATTCCCGCTCCAGCAAGTGCAGCACAGCCGAGCCCCGTTACAACCGGATGACGAATGCACGACAAGACGAATCGCTCGAATATTGGCTTCAGCGGACCGGAACTAATGCCAGCTGAAACCGAACCGTCGCTTCTTCCGAATTGGTTCAGCATTGCTGCCAGCGGCGCGATGATCAGAAGACTAATGAAAAGTGAGCTGCCTACGGAAATGATCACATTCGTTGCCATCGAGCCAACGAATTCTCCAGCTGGCCCCTCCATCAAACAAATTGGTCCGAACGCAAAAGCGGTCGTCAAAGTGGAAGCCAGCAATGGAATCGCCAAGATTCGACCGGTCGCAGAAACGGCCTCGATTCGAGACTTTCCGGCGCGCATTTGACTGCTCACGGAGTCCACGATCACGATCGCGTTATCGATCAACAATCCCAGTGCGATAATCAAACCGGCAACTGACATTTGGTGAATCGGAATCGAGTTGGCTCGCATTCCTGTTAGAACCGCCAAGGAAACCAGCGGCAAAGCGATCGAAACCATCAGGGCATTTCGCCAACCCATTAATATCCAGACAACGACCAAAACAGCGATGGAACCCACGGCAAGATTGGCCAAGAGTTCACCGAGCCTTCCCTGGACGTAGCGATTCTGATCGAGAACGTTGGTAAGCTCGATCGCTGGAGGAAGTTCGGCGCGGAACTCTTCGATGACGTCACCAAGTTGGCCGCGCCACGCATCGATGCGACTGCGAGCTCGAACCTTCGCGCCCAACATCATGGCTGGCTGACCGTTGATTTGTCCAAGTTCTGCTGGAGGATCCGCGATGGCGCGATCGACTTTTGCGATATCGCCGACAACCACAAAGCTGCCCTGGTCTCCGCTATTTTTGAGTGGCAATTGTCGAATTGCTTCAACCGAATTTAGTTGATTTCCCATCTCCACTGCCATCGACTCATTCGCCGACCGCAACGTCCCCGCTGCGTTCCTCGCGTCGTCGCCACGAATTGATCTGGCCACATCAGAGGCCGAAAGACCGACGTTTGCCAATCGCGATTGATCGACTTCCACCACAATCTCTTCGTTGGGTCTGCCAAACTGTTTGACGTCATCGGTTCCGCCGAGCTCGCGAATTCGATCTTCCAGATCTTTCGCAAAACGTCCCAAAATTGCATAGTTGGGTTCACTCTCATGAGTCCACGTCAACGCACCAATCCAGGCGAATGCCCGAACATCAAGTTCGTCAAATTGCGGCCGTGAAGCTTCGGCAGGCAGGTCTGCAATCGAGTCTTCAACCTTGCCGCGAATACGACTCCAGATTGGACCCGGCACATAAACATCGTCTCGCAGTTCGATCGTGATCAGCGAGACTCCTGATCGGCTTTGAGAACGAAATTCTTTGATCTCTTCAACTTCCCGAATGGCTTTCTCGATTCGATCCGTGACAAGCGCCTCAACCTGGGCTGCATCGGCGACGGGATAGCGTGTTGAAATCGTGGCCGCGCGAGCAGTGAGAACTGGATCTTCCATCCGCGGCAGAACCATGTACGACGATAAGCCACCGACCAGCAGCAGCGCGATCATCATGATCAACAAACGTGGCTTGCTGATGCCAACCGTCGACCAGTGCAACGGCGGTTTGTTCGAATTCTCGTTCGAGTTGGAAGACTGAATCATTGAATGCTCTCTTGCTTCAACTGTCCCAGTTTGATCGTTGTTTCATCTTGCCATGGAAACTTTAGATCGCTTTTCGTTGTCGTAACCATTTGGCCTGATGAGATTCGATTGCCGCCCTGAACGATGACACGATCAGATTCCTCAAGCGTTCCACGGACTCGGCTCCACGTTCCCCACGTCGCCAGCACTTCGACGTCGCGTCGCTGCGCGGCTGCTGAATATCCGTCTGATGAAACGTCGCCGGGAGATCCGTTGGCAACCAACACCGACCAAAGCCCGCGGACTTGTGGTAGCAATGCTTCCGAAGGAATCCAGAATCCGGGCTCGTCGCTCTCGAGAGCAAATTCAATTCGAACGGTCTGACCGTCAACCAAACCTGACTGCTCTGCATTGTCGATGCTAACGATAACTTGTTGCGTTCGTGTGGAGCGATCAAGTTTCGGCTGAACCTGTTTGATTGTTCCGCCGTGGAGATCGTTGCCGGCGGAAAACGTCAGTTCCTTTCCCGGAGAAAGTTGTTTGGCGATCGATGGCGAGACACCGAAACGAACTTCCAGTTGATCTGTTTCCACAATTTCCAGCACGGGAGCGCCACGTTGCGGAAGGCTACCTTCGTCAACGAATCGAGCTGAAATGCGGCCGGAAAATGGAGCAAATATCTCCGTTTGATCCAACCGTGTTTTGGCTTGGTCAACCGTTGCGTTGATGACTCCAAGGGCTCCACGCTGGGCGTCGATTTGTTCTTTTCGAGTACCCGCAACCAGTTCGTCCAGTTTCTGTTGGGCGGAAGCGACGGAAGCTTTCGAAGCGGCCGCAGTGAATTTCGCGGCGTCAAATTCCTGAGCCGACGAGGCTTTCGTTCGGCTGAGGTTGGTTTGACGCCGAAAGTCTGCTTGAGCGAGTTGCGATTGGGCTTTGAGCCGCTCCAATTCGGCGCGGGCCGCTGCGATGGTTTCTGGTCGAGGTCCTTTCTCCAGTTCGGCAAGTACTGCTCCGGTTTGTCGCGAACGAGCAACGGCAGCGTTGTACTGTGCCTTTATCGCCGCCTGATCTTGGCGAGCCAGCAATTGGCCTTTTGTAACGTAATCGCCTTCATCAACAAGGATTTCGTCAACTCGCTCGGTCGCTTGAAATGCAAGAGAGCTCGTACGACGCGCAACGACGGTTGCCGTGTATCGCTGCGGTATCACCGCGGACGCCGAATGATTCATCGTCATCACGGCAACAGGCTGCAAGTGCACTTCGCTGGAGTCCTGCATCTCGGCATTCGACTCAGACGAATTCGTTTTGCTTTGTTGTTGGTACCAGATCGCGCCAGCGATTCCAACGATCGCAACAATCAGCCAGAGGATGTTTTTTGTTTTCAACATTTGTTCAAGTTGCGGAATGCGGTAACGGAGTTTCTTCAGGAAAAACGGTTTGGCAAACACGAACGAGTCGATCGCCGTGTTCTTCGGCCGACCAGAGCGGTTGCCAACCGTAGCCGTTGAGCATGTGAAGCGAGCCCATGCGAACCGAGCGATGAACGGAATCGATACCGATGTCTTTCAGAGATGGGCTGGTCATGTCGATGGTGTAGGAACCGAACGTCAGCGCCCACAAAGACAATGTCATTTCTTCCGGGTTGATTCCGCCAGGGAGCTCCAGATCGCCGTCAGCAATTCCGCTGCGAACGATACCGGCGACCAACGCCATGCATCGATGCTCGAACTTGCGCATCAGGTCTCTACGCTCTTCGGTGCACCGGTCCCAAATTGCTGCATGACAAACGATGCTCTCGACCACGAAGTGCAGCGGATAGTTCCGCCGGTAGATCTCACAGGCAGCGCCGACGGCCAGCATTCTTTCACGCGATCGACCGGTACTTGTTGACGCAGCGTCAAACATTTCTTGTCGCTTGTTGATCGCGGTCACCGCCATCGAAAGCAGCAGCTCTTCACGGTTCGGATAGTGGTTGTAAATCGTGCCTTTGGCGGTATTTAACTCTTCGGCGAGCCGCTCCATCGAAAGCGCAGCGAATCCTTCGGTCAACAGGATTTGACCTGCCGTTGACACTAAAAGCTCCTCACGAAGCTCGATTTTCTGCTGTTTTGCGGTCTTTTTAGCGTTCACGGCGTTCTTTTTTGACAAATCGTCAATTTCCATCTCAGTTTACCGCGGTTATCGGACGGAGTTCGTGAAGAAATTGACAAAAAGTCAAAAAGTCGCAGTTCGGCTAGGCTAGAAGTGAAGCTCCGATAGGAGTGTTCGCATTTGCTTCGGGCCGACGCCAAAGGTGCGATAAATGGAAACTGTTAACCACGACAGTTGCGACCGTTCGCTTTTAATGCCCGGCAGATTTTCGTCCAACGCGGTAATTGCGAAGCTCCTCGGTGTTTCAAAGCCATCCTAACAAAAGATGGTGGGCGCAAAACCGCTTCGGTCTCGGTCACCGACGCAGTTTCGGCAGTTCTTGCAAAAATACTGACTCAACAAAATATACCGCGCACGGATACGGCCAGATTTGAGCAACACCGACATGCGGACAAATAGTTCATGGGTGTTTTCGAAGATTTAAAAACGGTCTTTGCTGCGTCAAAATATTTTTCGGCTCCTGACGCCTTATTCTTGTCCGCGAAGATTTAAAAACGGTCTTTGCTGCGTCAAAATATTTTTCGGCTCCTGACGCCTTATTCTTGTCCGCCTTATTCTTGTCCATGACGCCTTATTCTTGTCCAATGCGCAATGTGTTCGCATGGTCAATCTAAACGCCGCCGGATTGATGAAGGAGTCTGTCTTTTTGTCGTTGCATATTAAATAAGGACGAACGTGGAATGCCATTTCGGAAATGATTGGATCAAGGACTACAAGCTGTTGTATTTCAAATACAACCAGTGTCGAAACCCAAAACAATTTCGCGAACTTGTGATGGAACGGCTGGATTCATCTTCCGCAGACTTTCGACCCTGATATTGAAATCCAGTACAAAGCAATCGACGTGTTTGCCGCTCACGAACATGCGTCAAAGGGGATCTTTGACTATCGAGACGATAAATGGTGACTTGACTCTAGCCAGGAACCACCTGACAACCATCCGTGGTCGAGGCAATTCGATCCGAGTTGCTATGCTATAACTGGCCACTGTGCTTCCGTTTTCAACACGGACGGACATGAACAATCAGCTGCATTGAACTTGAGTGGAGATTGGACCAATGTCGATCATTTGTGAACTGCGATTATTGACGGTAGGAATCTTGATAGGAGCAATTGCTCAATGCAGTATTGGAAATGCACAACTGGGCGAAACGATGAAGTCTGGCCAAACTCTTCCTTCATTGCAGTCGATTTCTGGCCGGGTCCTGGACGAATCAGGAGTAGCAATTGTTGGCGCGGTCATCGTTCAGGTTGAATCAATTCCTCGAACTGAACGCTATGCCGTAACGACTCCACGCGCTCCGATCGTCAATCGAGCGACAACGAAAGAAGACGGCATGTTCACATTCGCCAAATATGAATTCGAGAATGTCACTCGAAGATACATTGTTCACCCAGACTTTCCCATTCAGCAAATCCGAATGCCGTTGGAGGTGCTTGGAGACATTGTTGTCACGCAAGGTCAGGATATTCGCGGAACGATTTTGGCTCATGACGGTAAGCCCATTGAGGCCGCAGAAGTTTCAATCGCCAACTTGCCTTCCAGAAGTGTTATTGGTTCATCGCAGGGGAGAACCCAAACCGACAATCAAGGACGATTTGTTTTAAAGAATGTCGCAATCGATGGTCATGCATACTTGTTCGTATCGACAAAGGAAGGTTTGGAGTCACGACTAACATGGTATCAGGATGAAAATGTTGACAATGCGGCCAGTTCACTTGCAGCCAGACCAAACACTACGAGAACCGGTCCCAATTTTGTGTTTCGCATGCCCGAAACAAACTCGATCCAGTTCGCCGTGGTTTCATCGGACTCAGGAGAACCTGTTTCCGTCGAAAGAGTTTTTGCTGGCGCACCAGGTCCACCTGGTCTCGAGGGTCTGGTTTTGGGAAACAGTTCAGGGATCGTGATTGAGGGAAATCGAATCCGTAGCAAACAAGCGAAAATCCCAATCAGCCGATTCTGGATTTTCCCTTCCAGGGACTCGCTACATCCTCCGTTCGTCTTTGACGTACCATCTGACATTGGTGAAGATAAAGCCAACGTGCTTGTGGCAACCGTTTCGCCAGGGTGCCACGTTACAGGGACCGCTGTTGATGCTGAAACGGAACTGCCCGTGGAAAATTTAATGATTCAGCTAATCGCGGAACAGCCCAGTGTACTGGCAGAGACAAACGCATTCGTGCCAAGCTTCATTGGAACCGACACCAACGGGAAATTTTCGGTCGTCCTGCCTCCAGGAGAAGTAACATTTCGCGTATCGGGCACAACGGGAAACTATCGCACTATTCCAAACCGCCTTGACAGGGAACTACCACCTCAAGCAGTTAAAAAAGAAGACGGTACCGTTTCGCCAGGTGATCCTCGATTCTCGGTACCTGAGGCCTTGCAAAAGAAATTGCAGCTCGACGCTGGCATAGAAGCCGAATTGGGAACGTTTAGATTGCGACAAGGGACGGTTGCCAGAGGTTTGGTTCTCGATGAGGAAGGCGAACCACTGAGTAATGTTGCTTACATTACCAAGCCAGTTCGCTTCGTTTTTGGTCGAGGTAATTTCAGCAAAACGAATCGCCATGGCGAATTTGAAATCGACAAACTGTTTTCCAATGGAGCGGAAGACATTCACTCTCCGTTTGCTACTGACGAGGCTGAAGTCTATTTCTGGGATCGAGAGAATCGTCTGAGTGCCACAGTCAAGATCAAGGAGCAAGAGGCTGGAAACGTGGTCGTGCGACTAAAGCCTGCGAAATCGGCTCGCGGTCGCGTCGTTGACGAAAAAACGGGGCTCCCAATCGAAGGCGTTGCGATTCACGGTAATGCATCCATTACAAGTCTGCATTTAGGTGCGGTATCCGACGAGGATGGAAAGTTCATGATTGATTTCATCCCTGAAAATGGATTGTACATTTCGTTAAGGAAAAAAGGATTTGGGTTTGCGAATCACCGAATTTCAATCCCTGAAGACCGGCTAGCATTTAACATTGGCGACATCGCCATGACTTCTAAATCCGCTTTTGGTGTTCCCGGCAAACCAAATATCAAAGGTTTGAAGCCGTCCGCAGCCATCGACGCTCTCTCCAAATACGTTGCAGATCATTTTGTGAAAATCCCTCCACGTCGCAACAGAACAAGTTGGAGTTCTGATGCCCCGGGGGATAACTATAAGATGCAAGTACGCAATAATGTTTGCCGACTGGTAAGCAGGCTCCTTGATGACAACGCAGACGTGGAGTTCCAGACAGAGCTGTCGATAAGGATTCTTGAGGAATTCCAAAATGGTGAATCGACGATTCATTTCAACAACGTTATTCGACGCATGCACAAAATCCTGCTGGTCAATATCGATCACGCGGGAGTGTTTCCGAGGTATCAGCCGTTAGCGGAAAGAGCAGGATCGGTTGGCGATTTCGGACTGGTGCTTAAACACAGCAAGAAAGCTGAGCTTCGGAAATGGGCGACCTTTCATACGCTTCGAAAAGGAGTTAATGAACTAACTTCTGGTGCGTCAAAAGGATTGGGGCGCAATAGCAAGCAGGAATTTGAGCGTCTTCTGGGTGACGTGGTGACTGCATGGCATGCTGCTTTGAATGAATTCCCTGACGAAAAATATCAAGGCGAGACGTTCGAATCCCACGTGAACGACAATATGGAAGCACTGATAAAAAATATACTCTCTAAACCGCACGACAAAGCACGCCTGAGGGCAATTGAGAAAGCGATACAAGACTGCAAAGAGTCTCCGCAAGCCTGATTGACGTTAGTGTGAGCGACACGGCACTAGCCCCTAAACAAGCGTCGATTGAAGGCGAATTTCCGTGTTCTTGATGAGCGCAGTCTGAGCGCGGCAACCCGGTTGCTGTGCAAAGATTTTTGGTGCTTGAGAAAACAAAGGCGTCAGAGAAAACAAAGGCGTCAGAGAAAACAAAGGCGTCAGAGAAAACAAAGGCGTCAGAGAAAACAAAGGCGTCAGAGAAAACAAAGGCGTCAGGAGCCAGAGAAAACAAAGGCGTCAGGAGCCAGAGAAAACAAAGGCGTCA
>CALLUY010000146.1 GCA_938010615.1 uncultured Pirellulaceae bacterium
CCGAGTCGTTTGGCACACTAAACACGACTCGGAGAGTCGAGCTACTAACATTCGCGGATGCTGATCGAACCATTTCGCCCCAGCACGATATGGTCAAGCACATCGATCCCCAGCAGCTTTCCGGATTCGGTTAAACGTTCAGTGACCTGATGGTCTTCGCGACTGGGAGTTGGATCTCCGGATGGATGATTGTGGACTAGGATCACTGACGACGCCGCGTCCTTGATCGCAACGCGGAACACTTCGCGCGGATGAACGAGGCTTGCGTCGAGCGTTCCGACGGTGACTTGATGCGTGTCGATCACTTGGTTTTTCGTGTCGAGTGTTACGACGTGAAACTCCTCCTGTTGGCTGTCTTCGATGAGCCTTGCAAATCGTCGTTGGCAAAACGCGATGGCGTCACTGCTACCTGAAATCTTATGAGATACTTTCGTTTCCGATTCGGCAGCAATCCGGCGACCGAGTTCGATGCCTGCCATGATTTGGCAGTAGGCAGCTTTGGAAACCGAGACGCTGATTTCTTTCAGTTCGTTTTGACGTGCCGCAGGAAGCGTCTCCAGTTTCGAAGCAAACGCTTTCGAAATTTTCTCGCCGCCCATCACGGCAGATTCTCCAGGGCGACCCGAGCGAATTAAAATCGCCAACAGCTGCGAGTTAGTCAACGATTCGGCTCCAGATTCGATCAGTCGTTCACGCGGCCGATCCTGTTCCGGCGTAGCAGTTACTTGGACCCCGTTAACTTTTTGTTCGATCCACGTTCGAGCATTGAAACGTCCGCGTCCATCGTTCCAGTGATACTCTTCGTGAGCCGCATCGCGGATGAGCCAGCCGTCGTCGACCAATTCCCGAACGATTCGAGCAATGAAAAATGGCTTGTCATCGCATTGAGACTTGGCTGCATTCATGTCAAAAGCATCGAGAGATGAAATGCGTTTGATGATTTTTCGATACCGTTTCGATCGTTCCTTCTGCGATTTCAATTGAGACATCGTTTGCAAGTGGCTCGAGGATTTGGTCAACTTTTTTGAAAGCAACCACAATTGTATCAATTTCCAGGCTCTACGTTTATGACTGCAGAAATACGGACCATCGATTACTCAAACAGCCGCGACGCTGCCGACATGATGATGTTGTTGGATCATTACGCGCAAGATCCGATGGGCGGCGATGAACCCCTGCCGCAACGAGTGCGGGAAACGTTGATCGATGAATTGCAGAAGCGAAGCTTCGTTGCCAGTGCCGTTGCCTATGTGAATGGAAAGCCTGCGGCTTTGGTGAACTATGTAGAGGGGTTTTCTACATTTGCAGCCAAGCCGTTGATCAACGTCCACGACTTGGTCGTGCATACCGATTTTCGCGGGCAAGGTCTTTCGCACCGACTGTTGGAGTTCGTTGAGAACCAAGCAGCCGCTATGGGTTGTTGCAAAGTAACGCTTGAAGTGCTTACTGAGAACGTGGTCGCCAAGAAGTCCTACGAGAAGTTTGGCTTCAAGCCGTATCAGCTAACCGAAGCCGGTGGGCCAGCGCAGTTTTGGCAGAAGAAGATTGGTTAAGAAGCATTATTGCTTCTCCGCGAAATCAATCTCACGGATATTGAATCGCTTAATCTGGCAAATAAGAACGCCTCAATTCAGCATGTTCTTGCGATGGGCAGGCAGTGCGAGGTCAGAATATAACGATTAATCTGGGAATCCACAGATAAAGTGATTCGGTTTTGAATTCTGTGTGAATCTACTCTGCCCGACGTCCCGTTTTGGCATAGCTTTCGTTTAGAAACTAGAAGTCGACTTATCACTGGCAGAACGCTCAAGATGCGAATTTCAAGGTGTGGAAAAAATACCGATTCCCGAATTGGAGCCGCGGCCGTTGAGCTGGCGATTTGCTTGCCAATATTCGTATTGATTCTTGTCGCAACGCTCGACATTTGCGGCATGTATTTCGTCCAGCAGTCATTGAAAGTTTCCGCATACGAAGGAGCTCGCGTCGGCATCGTTCCAAACGCGAATTCTTCAAACGTTATCTATCAATGTGAAACGCTGCTCGATTCTCAAGGAGTCGAAGGTTACTCGATCGTTCTCAATCCGTCGGATCCGGATTTGCTCACGGTTGGCGATTACTTCACCGTAACGATCAACGCGGATTACGACCAAAACGCCATTGCCGGTGGACTCTATCCGGGAAAAACGTTGAGCAAATCAGTTACGCTTCGAGTCGAATAAGTTCTGCCGTTCCATTTCCAAGGCCCTAAAATGAAAACAAATCGTCCACTTCATTCGCCGCATCGACGCCATGGAGCCACGATGGTTCTGGTCGCTGTGTTGATTCCCGCGTTGTTGGCGTTGGCCGCCTTCGCGATCAACATCGCACAAATCGAGATCGTAAGCGCTGAAATTCAGATCGCTACTGACGCAGCTGTCAGGTCAGCCGGTCGAGAATATCTGCTTACTGGAGACAAAGATAAAGCACTTCTTGCGGCTCGCGACATGGCTAGTCGAAATCCGATTGGGTCGTTCGTTGTTCCGTTTGAAGCTAGTGACCTTGAATTCGGCGTTGGAGCTCGTGCGGATGCGAACTCACCGTATACGTTTGTTGAGACTGGAAGTGGAAACGCAGTTCGCCTTTCCACAAATTCTCTGGCTGATGGCGGGGATGGGGTCTCACCGGTGTTTCCATTCTTTGGTTCAAACTACAAAATTCGCCCACGTATCACGGCGGTTAGCACCCAAGGAGTGATCGACATTGCTTTGGTCGTCGATCGAAGTGGATCGATGGCTTACGGCGCCGGCGAGACAGCCGTCTATCCCCCGGTTCCTGCTGCCGCTCCCGCAGGCTGGGACTTTGGAGATCCAGTTCCGCCCCAAGCTCGTTGGCTGGACTTGATCGCATCTACCAAAGTTTTCGTTGACGAACTGAATGCATCGCCTACAGATGAGTTGGTTTCACTGACGATTTACGACGAATCGAGCACGACGTTGTTGGAGTTGTCCGACAACTATGCCCCAATCATTAGTGAACTGGAATTCATCTCCGGTGGGTTCGAAAAAGGTGGAACCAACATTGGTGGCGGAATTTTGGGTGGTCAAACCGCAGTCGGGAGCTCAACTTTTGGGCGACCGGACGCATCAAAAGTGATCATCGTCATGACCGATGGCGTACACAACACGGGAACTGATCCGCTGACAGCTGCTGAAAGTGTTGCCCGATCTGGAGTCACGCTATTCACCATTACATTTAGCGACGAAGCTGATCAGACCATGATGGAAAATGTCGCTTTGAAGGGAAGTGGGCAGCATTTTCACGCCGTTAACGCTGCTCAACTCGAGCTGGCGTTCCAGCAAATCGCTCGCAGTCTACCGACGCTACTTACTGAATAAATAACACCACAACAGGAATGGAGAGTTTTGCATGCTTGGAAAGAATCAAAGAAGGGGCGCGACGGTTGTCGAATTTGCAATGGTGCTGCCCGTGTTGTTGCTGGTGATCTTCGGTTCAATCGAATTGACTCGAGTTTCAACACTCAAGCACACCGCAAATTACGCGGCTTACGTTGGAGCCCGCGATGCAATTACTCCGGGAGCAAGCGCCGCAGATGCGATTGCCTCTGCCGAATCACACCTTGAAATCATTGGGATCAAAAACGCCGTTGTAGAACTCGTGCCTTCAACGATTAGCGAAACGACCCCATTGGTCAGCGTAACGGTTACTTTTCCGGTGGCTGCCAATTCATTGGTTGTGCCAGAATTTATGTCTGGTTCTATCGTTGGGCAGAGTTCTATGGTCACCGAAAGATCTCGGGGCAGAATGTCGACTTCGTTGCCGACTCCACCAACGTCGACACCTCCACCAACGTCGACACCTCCACCAACGTTGACACTTCTGCCAACGTTGACACCTCTGCCAACGTCGACACCTCTGCCAACGTCGACACCTCCGCCAACGTCAACACCTCCGCCAACGTCGACACGTCCGCCAACGTCGACGCCTCCGCCAGCGTCGACACGTCCGCCAAAGCCGCCGCGACCACCGAAGCCGGTGCTGTAAGGGAAGGCTTAGTAAGAATTTCGACCATCCTGGATGCTATCCGGGATGGTCGAACTTTGTTTACTTTTCAGGGTCGAGGGCTGGCAAGTCGAAATCGATCGTACCGTTGGTCTCAATTTCCAGTTCGCCCGGATCAGAAGAATTGCCCGGCGATTGGAGTTCCAATTCGGGTGAAGAAGAGTCAAATACAGAAGCCGGCTGACTGTCTGAAACTCCATCAGTTTCGAGCACTGAGAACTGACCATTTGACTCAAGTGGTGCGATCTCATCACCATCGAAAGATGTCTGCCGAACACCTCCGGCGTTCGGCCCTTCAGTGACCGCACTTGCAGCAATCGGACTTGCGAGGTTCGTCGATGCCGCTTGGGAAGTTGTTGCCGTTGCAGGTGGCGATACAAACTGCGATTGAGGAGCCGTCTGAGTCATCACCATCGGTGGCGGAATTTGGACTGTTCGCTGAGGTTGTCCCTGCTGGACTGTTCCCTGAACAAGGTATTGTCGCTGCATCGTTCGTCCAGTGTATGGGTCGCGATAGGTTGCAACCACCAATCGGCTTTGTTGTTGAGCTCTAGCTGCCGGATTCGCGACTTGCTGGCTACCACCGTTTGCACAACCACAAGATGGTTGCCGCTGCGAAGGAATGTAAGACGCAGTTTGTTGCGGCTGAGTGTATCGATAGGCAGATGCATCGTACGCCGTAGCCGCTCTTTGTAGCTGAGTCTGAGGTTGGAGTTGAGCTTGCGGTCGCTGAAATTGACCTTGCGGTCGCTGAAATTGACCTTGGATCTGGGGTCGAACTTGGTATTGAGGTTGTGCGTATCTGGGCTGGCCACCGTCCCGCGATCTTCCGAATCGCAACAGCTGAGCTTCCACATTCAACGACAACAAAGCTGTTATAAGAAATAGCGCGACAAAAGCACTGCGAACAAACATCAATTTCTCCTGATTGCATTTAAGCTGCGAACGTTTCGAACTGAGTTATTATTATGACATTCTTTGCGTTCCAAATAAAGGGTTCGAAGTGGCGGTGGAAAAGAATATACTGAATCGATCATTTGAATTGAATTCGTGCTTTCGTTGATGCTTAAGGATGCTTATGAAAAACATGGCCCGCTTAAACTTATCGTTTCATTGGCTCTGCTGTTTCATCATCGCGATTCTGACGGCCGTGGGTTCGGGGGGTGGCGCCCAAGAAACGGAAGTGCCTTCCGAAGCGGCACCGTCCGCTCTGAGTAAGCGACTCGCGGATCGGGCGAAGATAAAAGTCCTGATCGTAGACGGTCAAAACAATCACGCGTTCTGGCCGAAGACCACGGTCATGATGAAGCAATACTTGGAGGACTCAGGCAAGTTCACTGTTGATGTAGCGCGAACAGCGACGACGTGGAAAGGAAAGCTGGCGGAAAAGTTTCCTCTCAACGATGGCAAGGAATACAAAAATCTTCCGAAGCCGGAGACTGATCCAAATTTCAGTCCTAACTTCGCGGCGTACGATGTCGTGCTGTCAAATTTTGGTTACAACGCAGCACCTTGGCCAGACGCGACGAAAGCCAAATTCGAGAAATACATGGCCGACGGCGGTGGGCTTGTCGTTGTTCATGCCGCCGATAATTCTTGGGGCGACTGGGAAGAGTTCAACTTAATGATTGGGCTTGGTGGCTGGGGTGGCCGAAATGAAGCAAGTGGTCCCTATGTTTACTTGAACGACGAAGGCGAAGAGATTCGTGATGACAGTAAAGGGAACGGCGGAGCGCACGGGCCGCAGCATGAGTATCAGATCGTGACTCGAAATGCAGATCATCCGATCATGAAAGGCCTGCCGAAGGCGTGGTTGCACGCGAAGGACGAGCTCTATGACAAGCTTCGTGGTCCGGCTGAAAACATGACGATTCTGGCGACGGCTTACTCGGACGAAAAGTTTAAAGGCACCGGTCGGCATGAGCCAATGATTATGGTGCTGGACTACAAGGAGGGACGCGTTTTCCACACGCCGATGGGGCATGCGGATTACTCGATGGAATGTGTTGGATACCAAACCGTTTTGCTGCGTGGAACCGAATGGGCAGCGACGGGGAAAGTTTCGCTGACGGAGGTCCCAGAGAATTTTCCCACCGACAAGGCGGCTTCAAAGAATATGTTCAAGCTGGCGACTGAGGCTGCGAAGTAGTACTGGAGGGATCTGATGAGTGACAGAGAACTTAGGTTGGTTGTTTTCGAGACCGACATTGGTTGGGTTGGCCTGATGCATCGCGATAAAGTTTTGCATCGTGTGCGGCTCGGATTCAACACGATGCTCGACGCGGCGCTTGCGTTCAAAGAACATTGCGTCGGCCCAGACGACCCCAATGCTTGGGAGAAGAAAATCATTCGCCGGTTTACGAAAAGTCTTTCGATGGGTGCTGCTAAATCACAAGCGAAGAACGCGTTTTGCTACGACGACATTGAAGTCGACGATGAAGGTTTGACTGATTTTCAACGAAAAGTCGTGACCGCCGTTCGTAACCTTGGGTTTGGAGAGACTGCTTCCTACGGCGAGGTCGCGAAGCGAATCGGCCATCCGGGAGCGGCTCGTGCGGTCGGGACCGTGATGAGCAAAAATCGTTTTCCTATAGTCATTCCATGTCATCGGGTTTTAAGCAGCAACGGCATCGGCGGCTTTTCATCGCCCCGAGGAGTAGGCACCAAACGTGAGCTGCTGGCGATCGAAGGCCACGAAATTGGGTGAGGATCAGGATTCAGGGCAGGATGGGATTTCGCCCAAGCTCCTATGTCGCTTTGACTTCGGCATAAGGAGCTTGAGAGCAAGTCTCCGATTACTCCTTCGATTCTTGGCGAAAAACGGCCACGATGTCTTCAGCTGGGACAACAAACAGGTGATTGTCGGACTCGAAATCGACTGGAATGGCATTTCCGGGATGAAACAGAACTTTATCGTACTGCCGCAGCGGAAGGTCCTCGTCGTGCTCGATCGCGGCTGAGATCGTCACAATTCGACCCGTAATCGTTGGAATCTCAGCGGAATCGGGGAGCGCAATGCCGCCTTTCGTTTCCTTCTTCGGTTCGTCTTTACGCACCAAAACGCGTAGCCCAATGGGTTCGACGTATTCAAATTTGGCTCGTTTGGAGGGCTTTCGCGCTTTTGCCATCAGGTTCCTTTGCAGTCCAGTCAGTAAGCGTTACATGTTAACAATTTGGTCAATCTGGAAAAGAACTGATTCGACGGCAACGATTCCAATCGACCAGATTTAGAATCCTCGCAGGTTTGGGGTTGAAAACTCTCTTGTTTCTGTAAAAATCTCCCGATTACCGATCAAATCGAGGGGAATTTATGCCCCGACCAAGTCCGGTACGCCGATGTGTACCGGAATCGAAACGGCGAATTTTCGCTGTGATCCAACGGGGATAACCCACAAACAACGATTGTTACAGGTTGAAACGTGTCATCAGAAGCACTTGTAGTTGAAAAGCGTGAAACGACAGGGACGTTGCGAATTCGCCGAATGCGAAACGAGGGCAAGATTCCTGCGGTTCTTTATGGGCATGGTAAGGAATGTATCAACCTTTCAGTTGATAGTCGTGCCGTTTCCAAAATGGTTGATACCGGCCACTATATCGTCTCGCTCAGCGGAGCCGTTAGCGATACCGCGATGATCAAAGACGTCCAGTGGGACGCTTTTGGTTCAAGCATCCTGCACATTGACTTGGCTCGCGTCGATGCCGCCGAAGCAATCGAAGTTTCGCTTCCGCTGCACGTCAAAGGCGACGCTCCTGGTGCCAACATGGGTGGAATGGTCAGCCAGCTTTCCCACGAACTGAAAATCACATGCCCTGCGAACGCGTTGCCGGACTTCCTTGAAGTCAGCATCGACGATTTGCAGCTCGACGGAAGTATTATTGCCAGCGATGTTGCGTTGCCCGAGGGTGCCACCTTGGTCGGCAATCCACTTGAAACACTGATTTCATGTGCGGAACCTCGTGGTGCTTCATCTTCTGATGCTGAAGAAGGCGATGCTGTAGCTGAACCAGAAGTGATCGGCAAGGCAGAAGAAGAGGGCGGCGAAGCTGCTGCCGAATAGTTTTGAAACAGATCTCGTGGAGTTGGTTGAGTGCCTTTTAATTTGTTGCTCAACTGGTTTCGCAACTCCCAAGTTTCGACGGCTGAATTTGAATCAATGAAGATCGTCGTCGGGCTTGGAAATCCGGGTTCTAAGTACAAAGGAACCCGACACAACGTTGGATTTGATGTGATTGATGCTCTGGTCGAAAGGCATGCTTTCGGTTCTAGGGCGAAATCGAAATTTAACGCAAACGTAAACGAAGTGATGATCGGAACGACGAAAGTCTTGCTCCTTTCACCACTGACCTACATGAACCTGAGCGGCCAGTCCGTTCGGGCGGCCATCGATTTTTTCAAACTTGATTTGGAAGACTTGATGGTGGTCTGTGATGACCTGAATCTGGCAATTGGGCGAATTCGCATCCGTGCGAAGGGGTCTGCCGGTGGTCAAAACGGAATCAAGGACATTATTAATCGTGTTGGCAGTCAGGAGTTTCCTCGGCTGCGGTTGGGGATTGGGAGACCGCCCGCCAATTGGGACACGGCTGATTATGTGCTTGGAAAATTTGACGAACACGATCAAGTATTGGTTGATGATTCGGTGAAGCAGGCGGTGAAAGCTTGTGAATCGTGGATCGAAAATGGCGTCCTCGCCACCATGAACCAGTTCAATGCAGATCCGTCCGGCAAACAAAAGAACAAGAAACAAAAACGGGTTGAAGAGACAAACGATACCCGAAACAAAACACAAACCAAATCATCTGATTGACTTATAGGACCAGAGGTTAACCGTGGCCGAGAACGTCTACGAATGTATGTTCATTTTTAATGCTAACGCTTTCGCGCGCAATCCTGCCGCAGCTCAAAAGGCTGTTGAAGAGTTGATCGAATCAGCGGACGGCGAAATTCTTGCCAGTCGATTGTGGAACGAGCAAAAGCTCGCATTTCCAATCAAAGGTCACCGTAAAGGGGCTTACTGGCTAACTTATGCTCGTGTTGAGAGCACACGTTTGGCGAAATTGAACCGTTCGACCCAGTTGAACGATTCAATCCTCCGTCACCTGTTTGTGAAGCTCGAGCCGAGATTGGTTGCTCCAATGGTTGCTGTCGCCAAAGGCGAAGTTCCTGTTGTTGAAGAAGAGGCTCCAGCGGAGACTCCTGCAGCTGAGGCCGAAGCCAAACCAGAAGCAGCTGCGGCGGAATAAACGACGTCAGGTGACCAGACGTGTCACTGGGCGTTTCAATGATGAACTCAGGATGTACAAGCTGCGGAAATGAGTTCCGCAAAACTAAACCCGGAGAAAATCATGGCCAGTTTCAATCGAGTTGTTTTAGTTGGTAACCTGACGCGTGACGTTGAATTACGTCGGACGCCACAAGGTACTGCAGTCACCGATATAGGTTTGGCCGTCAACGAACGTGTCAAGCGAAACGAAGAGTGGGTCGACGAAGTGAACTTCTTCGACATCACGCTTTGGGGTCGAACCGCTGAAGTCGCTAGTGAGTACCTTACGAAAGGTTCTTCTGTGCTGATCGAGGGTCGGTTGAAGTACGAAACATGGTCGCAAGAAGACGGTACCAAGCGATCAAAAGTGAAAGTTGTCGGCGAGAAAATGCAAATGCTCGGCGGCAAAGGAGGCGGGGGTGGTGGCCCAAGCCCAAGCGGTTCTCATTCAGGGAGCAACTCGGCCTCGCAGCCAGCTCAACCAACCTACCAACAGGCCGCAAGTTCTCCGCCACCAGCGGATGACGTGCCGTTTTAAGAATCAATTTCATATCCATACAACCATTTAACTTTCATCTGTAAGAAGTCAGTTCCATGCCAAGCACGAAAATGAAAAAGCTGAAGCGGAATCGCCCATCGAGCGCACCGCGAGTTCAGAAATCCAGCACTTCGGGTGTTGAGCTTTTGCTTATCCAGTCGATCGATCACCTTGGAAAGCAAGGCGATGTTGTCACCGTTAAGCGTGGCTATGCCAACAACTTCCTGTTGCCACAAGGTTTGGCAACCGTTGCCAGCGATCACCACAAGCGGATGGTCGACAAGCACCGTGCGAAGCTGCAGGAGATCGAGCAAGCTCGTCTGAAGGATCTTCGCGACCTCGCGAAGCTGGTTGCCAAACAGAGCGTTACGATCGAAGCCAACGCCAACGAAGAAGGTCACCTTTATGGTAGCGTTGGAGCTCCAGAGATCGTGGCTTCGCTTAAATCAAGCGATGTCGTATTGGCTGCCGATCAAATTCGCCTCGAAGGCGTTTTGAAGGAGCTTGGCTTGTACACCGTTAAGGTGCACCTCCATCAGGAAATCGAAGCGGAACTCAAAGTTTGGGTTGTTCCAACGGTTGAAGAAGACAAGTAAGCTTTCCAGAAAAGCATCGAATCACCAAAGCGTGTTGCATTTTGCAGCACGCTTTTTTTTTGCTCGATTGGAACCCCGTGTTTTGTAAAGGCTGGCTTTAGCCTATTGTCGCTCGGTTCTCCGAACCGAAAGCGAGCGGGGTGATTACGTTAAGGATCATGTGAAAAATAACTTGGGTACTTCCTTCTCAGGAATACACCAACTGGCTCCCCTCGCCCCGCAAATTCGGATGCTGCCGCTCTGCCATTTCATCAAACTTACTCCGAATTTGTGGGGAGAGCCGATTGGCTACTGGAGAGACATGCTAGGGGGAGCTGAATAACATTGGTTTTTCTGTACGTTTCTTGTCGCTCCCCTGTCAATGTTGATGTGAAATCACCAAGTTATTTTTCCCGCCACCCTAAGCTCTAAGTGAAAGCAACGGAGCAGTGTCGATCAGTTCTCCGAACTGATGGCGAGTGGATTGAGAAGTTCAACCAAAGCGGCAGCTGCGTCTGATGGAATGCGCGTTTCGCCTGCTCAATACCAGCTCAAAGAGCTGGGGCGACATTGTCGCGATGCAACTAAATGCGTGAAAGACTAAACTTTAAGCCGAATCATCTCGTCGATCGTCCAACGACGGGCGGCCATCACTTTACTTATTCGTTGAACAATCGTTTGTAGCCTCCATGAATTCGCCAAGTTTGTGGTCTAACCGCGAATTTGAAAGCAGTATTCGGCCACAAAAAAAGAACGGCCAAGGAATTGTCCTCGACCGTTCTATTTTCTAACCTGTTGCTACTGCAATCCTGCCAATTACTGACCGATTGCGGAACCAACGGTGCTGTTGCCATTGGCGATCGGAATTCTTGGAGGAGGTGAAGCACCCAACGCTTTTTCTGTGATGTCAACAGCTCGTACGCCACTCATGGTTGCTGGAGTTCGTGCTGAAACCTGAACACGCCCGCCGCGTTGCGAGTAGTAAGTTTCGATGACGTTGCGAACTTTCGCCAAACGCATATCTGTATCGGCTGAATTGGATGTTGCTTGAATGAAGATCACGCGACGTGATTGCGGCATGTTCATCATCATTCCACCAATCTGCTGTACTCCATACTTGGTAAGCTCACCCTCTTTGTCAAAGTGAGTTTCAGTGAGGATGCATTGGTCTTCCCATCCCGCGTCATACATCGGGTTCCAAATGTTGTGATAGTGCTGACGTGAGCCGCAAGCGAACGGTTTTGGCCACGCTGCGTTTCGAGCGTAAACTTTGTCGTTCTGTGCTTGCGTTTCTTGGAAGCGTTGTGACATTTGTGAGTAGCCGAAGCCGCGTTGCCGAGCACCAACGCTTGGACCGCTGTCACAACCGCCCGCACATGTCGTTCCGCCGCCCGGGAATCCAAACGATCCGCTTTGAGCCTGCGATGTTTGGCTCGACAGAACCAAACTCAGAACTGCAACTGCAGCACCAACCATAAAGACTTGCTTTGACATTTTACCAACTCCGTCAGTTACTTTCGTCTTCCGGTTTCAGATCGTTGGAACCGGCCAGATTTGAATATTGTTGAAGTTTAAGGATGATTCCAAACTTCACTCTGCTAAGGAATATCGGAAATAGTCCGAAGAAAATGAGGTTCGATATTGAGGGAATCGAGTAAACTTCGCGCGGAATCGGCAAAAATGTGAATGAACAACCTTGAAGTAGAATAAGCAGATTGCGTTCAGATGAACGATGGCGCAAAAGAAATGGCGCAAAAGAAATGGCGCAAAAACAAACGGCCCATCGCTTCGTGCGACAGGCCGTGTGTATTCTTGGGCAAACTGTTGTCAGGCTTACTCAAGTTGTTTGCCAAACGCGATATTCCCATCGCGGTAGCGGACAGATGTCATTCTGTGACCAGGTATGACACTCGCCCGCCTTCCGGGCAAACGGCGGAGGACGTTTTGAATCCGATCGGAGGATCGAAGCAACCAGAATAACAACTGGCCAACCTGGGTCAACGCACAGAATATGTCGTAAATTACCGTGTTTGATGAACTACAGGACCTATTTTCCGAGCTTTTAGGACCTTGAAAAATTGGCGAAATGTTGGGATTGGTAAAGTGAAAACGCTTCCACCCGGTTTTTCGAAGAATTGGCTACCCATCTGAGGGGGCAATCGCTAGTTTGAGGTCCGCTAGCGAAAGTTCCAACCACCGAAGCGAGGAAACGCTTTTCGCAGAACTCGCTTCACCAGAGGCTTCATTGGGATCTGCTTCAAGTCGTTTCTTAGGAAATATCGGCGTTTGGCAATGGCATGCGAGGCGCGATTGAAATTTACCATCCCGATGGCGATGGGTTCATGACTGTTGCAGAATTTAAATTTGTACGCGTCGTCGCCGTAACCCAAATCCAGCTTTGGAATACCGAGCTCGCAAGCATGCTTCGCTGACTGCATAAGCAACTCGGTACCGGGCGAGTATTTGTGGAACTGTCGATCGTAAACCGGAAACCAATAATGGAGCACTTGATTGGTCAACAATCCAAAGTGAGCTCCGATGAGTTGGTCGCCGGCCCAGAAAGTCGAAAGCAAACCGCGAAAGTTCGGCTCTCGAATTTTATGAATTTCACGAATCATGTCTGCAGCCCAAGGAACGCCCAGAATGTCGAAAGTGTTTGATCGTTGGTAGCGCGATCGTTTTAGTTCAATCAATTGTTCCAGCAGGTTTGGGTCAGGGCAATCGAAATCAAATCGGACCTTGCCCACTTCTCTTTCGAGCCGTCGCGTTTTTTGGCCTTGCCGCTTTATCGTGCTGCTATTTTTGAAAACCCATTTTTGATACGCTTCCCAACCATCGGAAAGATCAAGATGATGAGATTCAAGTTCATTGAAGTAGTACGGCTTGAGCGAATCGTCCGTGCAAGGTGAAGCGTGAAATTTGTACGACTTCAAGCCTGCTGCTTTGAGCATTTCCTTAGCAATCGTCGCAGATTTTTTTCCCATGATTCCATGCCAATCGTTGAGCATGCCGCCGACTGGAACTGCATGTCCTGCGCGGTTTTCTTGGAACGGGAGAAAGCTAACAATTTCATTGTCTTCGATGCAGACAACAATTTTGACATCGTCGCGGACTCGAGCAACCGCTTTGGTGTACTCAACATCGAAGCAAGGACTTTGAAACACCGGATTGGAATTTCGTGCGGAGTTCCATTGATCCAGAACAGGTCCGCACAACGATTGTGGGGATATCACTTCGACACTCACCGGCGTATCGATGTTCTCCTGATGCGCAACAGAAGTGCCGGTGATTCCAGTGACAGTGTGGGAAGAAGACGAGGTCATATGCGGGGATGTTTGACGGGTCGGTGTCGGTGAATAAAGGATGCCAGGATTATAGATGAGGTGTGACAAAATCAAGCTATTCCAGACACTACTTCGGTAAATCAGTATGATTCGTGCGATTAAAAAGTGTGCTGTGATTTGACGACAACAGACGCAATCCAACCTTTCTGGGGGCTTATTGGTAGCTACGATCGCTGCAATCGACAAATACGGTGCGATGGATTGAGGACCTATCGTTTGCTGCCGATGCCTCGTCCAGCGAAATTGTTCAATCTCCGCCCCAAATCGTTCAGTCCGTCAGCAAGTGTTTCGTCGTAGCTGCGACCATCGGTGGTATCAAACCCATGACCAGGAACTGCGTTGCGAAGAGGTTCCAGAGCGATGTCGTCGTGGTGGAACATTTCTCCAAAAACGTATTCCAGCTTGCCCGTTTTGGCACAAGCCGCCATCAGAGAGCCAATCCAGCCGTCATCGGTGGACAGACAACCGCGGGTTGTTTTGGCCGAAGCGTGAAAAATGCTCATGCCGTCGTTGGCTCCAATCTCTTCGATCAAGGCAATATTCTGGTCCAGCGAAAGTTGCGAATCTCCACAATGAGCCGCGTCGATCAAGACTTTGAAGAAGGGGCTACCGAAAGCCGAATTAGCTCGTTGGACGAACTGCCACGCTCGGCCCAAATCGGTGAAAGTCTGAAATTCCACGTTTCGAAGAAACTCGATATGCCACGACTCAATCGAAGTCGATTTGATCCCGGCTTGTTCGCAAGCTTTTAGGTGAACAGCAACGTTCTGTTCAATCGCTGCTTCGAAGTCTGCTCCTTCTTTGCGTTTGGCACCGGGGGACATCCACTGCTCAATCGATGTTGAGCTCACGGTTTTGATGCCAAACTTGTCTGCTGCATGAAGGCATGGGACGATGCAATCGACGACGGCTGATTCGTCTGCTGGATTCATCGGATCTCCCGCACCGCCAACCATGAGGATGAAATGCACTTCGAGTCCGAGTTTCCGAAGTTCATTGACCATTTCGTCGAAATCGGAATCGTTGACTCCCGGAAACAAGGAAATCTGAACACAGTCGAGCTTCGAATTCGTGAGTTCGATCAGCGCCTTCATCCTAGAGACGACTTTAATTTCACCAGCTTCATCTCGTGGCATGTTACCCTGATCGTCAGGGACAAGTCCGTCAACGAATTGAATGTGGGTGGGAACGACGCCTAGTTTGATACTGCTTTTTGATTCGATCTTTGTCATCTGATTCCAGAAATTCCCAGTAGATAGGTTTCACTAAACAGCGAAAGCAAAATTATAGCGGATTTCTGCGCGGATTCACCGCTTCTGATTGGTATCGTCCAGCTTCATGTAGGCGACTTGATTCCGTCCAGCGTTCTTTGCCAGGTATAGTTGTTTATCCGCACTGGTTAAAAGAGTCCTCGAGCCGATTCGCGGGACTTGGCAGATGGCGACGCCAATTGAGACGGTGAGCTCAATGTCTGGGTGTTCGGGGACTTTGGATTGCGAAAACGCAGAACGGAAATTCTCGACCAGTTCCACGATCGAAGCAGTGTCGGTTGTCTCGAACAAAACGCTGAATTCGTCCCCGCCCATCCGCGCCGTCAAGATAGCAGCTTCATCAAATGATTCGTTCAGCAATCGACCTGTGTGTTTTACGACGTCATCCCCAACCGGGTGTCCAAACGCATCGTTGACGGCCTTAAAGTAATCAATGTCGACAATCGCCAGCGAAAGAGGGCGATGTTGATTGCCTTCCATTGTCCGTTGGAAAGCTCGGCGGTTGGGGAGACCACTCAGTTCGTCGGTACTCGCTTCTCTCTCAAGTAACAATTCACGTCGACGTTGTTTGTCGGTTTCGTTGATGTAGAAAATCTTCCAATCTCTACCATCGAGGTTCACGATGGCTTGATGAAGCTCAATCCCGATTCGCTGTTCGTCGACTAGCAGCGTTTCACAACTGGGGGACTCACCTATCTGATTCAAGTTCACACCCGAAATGACGTCCAGAGCTGATTTACCGACCAGTTGCGATTCGCTCGAATGCTGGCTGGGTTGCGTGACGGTCAACAGTTCCGTGGCTTTTGAGTTTGCCAATCGAATGATGTTGTCGTGATCGCAAACGAGAACCGCAAACGGAGCAAACCGAATGGCTTCGTGCCCCAATCGAGCTAGGATCTGAAAGGTTTGGCTCATGGCGGCGGCGAAAATATCAATGAGGTTTTTGATCTGCGAGCTCTTCCGCTACATCGTAGTCGAAAGCGCTCTCGGTTGGGCATGTGCAGCTGGAATGCGGGCTCTGTGGGCACGGAATAAACTGTGAAATCGTAATAAGCTGACTTTCCTAGACATCGGCCTCGATTTGGTGGATTTCGTTTGTAAAATTTGGCACCTTCCAATAGTTTATAGGGTGAACTGCCGAGTGTGATTTGCAGGCTATTTCGTTTCCAATCTTGCCATTTCTTGCTGATAAAAATGCTTTCCGACCACAAAATATCCATCTGTTTACTAATCGTTTTTGCGTTTGGTATTTCCTTTCAATCCACTGAAGCTCGAGCTCAGGATATTGGCGATCGCGTCTGCGTAACTGCGAACTTTCCAACGAAAATCAAAGAGAAAAAAGTTGGCGAAGTTTTTGAAGGTAGCATTCTTACAATCATCGCCACCAGCGGAAAAAAATGGTGTGCTTTGGAAGGCGTCAACGGATGGTTGCCGTTGGAGTATGTGATGAACCTGCGTGATGCCGAGAAGTATTACACCGATCGGATCAAGGGTAACGAAAAAGATTACGCAGCTTTCGCTCACCGCGGCATGATTCACCGTGAGAATGAGGAACTCAAGAAAGCGTTTCGCGATCTGAACAATTCACTCCGCATCAATAAGGAGAACGCGGCGACTTGGTCCAATCGTGGCGTGATTTATAACGAGATGGGAGATCGTCAAAAGGCCGTCAACGATATCTCGCACGCGATCAAGCTGAACAAGAATTACGCTCGGGCGTTTTATAACTTGGGCAATGTGTTTTATGCTGCCGGTGCACACGACGAAGCGATCAAGAATTTCGACAAGGCGATTGAGCTGCGACCGAAAGAGGCATGGTTTTACATCAACCGCGCCAGCGCGAAGCACGATGCGGGATACATTGATGAGGCGAAGGAAGATTACGAAGCTTCGATCAAGATCAACAAACGAATCTCCGACAGCTATATCGGCATGAGCAATATTTATCTGTCACAGGATAACCTTGAGAAGGCGCTTGAGAATGCTGAGAAGGCCGTTGATATTCAACCAAAAAATGCTGTCTCCCTAAACCATCGTGGCTGGGTTTTGTACAAGCTTGGAAAAGTCGACGAAGCGATGTTCGATTTGAATCGTGCGATCAATTATGCTCCTCGATTGCAGTTGGCGTACAACAACCGCGCTGTTTGCAATGTTGCACTTGGAAACATTGACGATGCGATTGAAGACTATGATCGCTGTGTCGAACTTTCTGGCGGAGTCGGCAGTCCGACTACGTTGAGCAATCGTGCAGCTGCTTTGGTTGGAAAGAAGGAATACAAAAAGGCCATGGCTGATTTCGAGAAGGCCCTCGAAACGGGTGGATCGGTTCCAGAAGTTCTCAATGGACTTGCTTGGTTCTTGGCCGTTTGTCCTGAGGAAGATTTCCGTGACGGCAAGAAAGCGGTTGAGTACGCTGAAAAAGCCATCAAAATCAGTGGCGAAAAAGATTGGAACTTGGTCGATACGTTGGCTGCGGCTCAAGCCGAAAGCGGTGAGTTTGAGAAAGCCGTCGAACGGCAGAAGAAGGCGGTCGAATTGGCTCCCGAAGACGAGAAATCTGATTATCAGGCTCGTTTGAAACTCTACGAATCGAAAAAGCCTTATCGAAGCAACGTCGGTAAAACGTCACAGAGTTCATAGTTGCCTATGTCTGGCGATTACACCGCGTACGAGCGAGTTTGGCTGCGATCAAGTTTCGAAATCCGCAATTTGGTCGGAAGTGTTGCCCGCAACACGAAGCGATTCGAATCGCAGGCGGCCAACATCGTTCGAATTGCCAACAGTTGTGACTATGACTTGCTTGGTCGATCCACCAAAGTTCCGCGGTTGATGGGGCTGCGTCACGCAAGTTGTAATTGGACGGCGTTCATGGTGATTGAACATCTGCGGCGGTACAACGAGTTCCTGTTCAAAGCGATTCAGTCGCTGGTTGTGGGGGACGAACTGCGAATTGCAGTTCCCGAGTTTCGCTACCTCGTTCCAGATGATGTTGGTGCAGATTGCATTGACCAGTTTCAGGAATCGGCGTGGCAATATTCTGGCTACGTCAACAATCTGACGGAATCAAATCGCTTCCCTCGCTCAACGGGATCAATAAAGCATCCGTTCTTCGGCAAGATGGACGCTCGTCGGATTCATTGTCTTAGTAGCTTTCATCTGTCAATTCACCGGCGTCAAATTCAAAAGATCCTCGCCACCGAAGGCGTTGTTTGAGCTAATTCGTTTCGTCGTCGCTCAAAGCCATAAACGCTTTCAGCGCAAGGCCATGTGTTTCGAATGCCAAATCAGCTGTTGAAACATCTTCCACCTGAAGAAACTTCCAGCCGTCGATTTCGCCTGGCTGAGCCTTGATGCCGTCCAGCGTTTCCACTCGAGCGACGTAGAAGAGGTCGGTTACCGGAGTCACAACTCCGCTGAAGGCGTACTCATTTGGAAACGATGCCAAGTACTGATACTCGAGCACAACCAAATTCAGCTCCTCTTCCACCTCGCGGACCAGCGATTCTTCTGCCGACTCACCAGCGTCGACAAATCCACCGGGCAGGCCGAGTTTCCCTTTGCTGGGTTCCCTGCCTCGCACGATGAAAAGCATGCGACCCGATGAGTCAACGATCAGAGCGCCAGTAGCTGTTTTTGGACTGAAGTAATGTTTGTAACCGCAATCAGAATTCTGACATTGAAAGGGCTGTTGACCGGTCAGGCGAGAGTCATCGCCGCACCGCGGACAAAAACGCCAAGCATCCGGAATCGGGATGGCTTCAGACACTATGAGTCCTCTCAAACGGATGCTTGGATATTTATCATTCGGTTTTTCCAGACTCGTGGAAGTTTCACTCGCGTTGAAGCCAGTCGACCAGTTCTCCGTAGGCCACCTGATTATTGAAAACGTTCTCCGCTACTTCGCGTGCCGACTCTCGCATGATTTGAACTTGCTCGCGATCGAGCGACATTGAAAAGATTGCGGGGATCATTTGCTTGATGCTTTCGCAAACGAGAACGGCGTCTGCAACCTCCGGCGGAATCGCATGGCTGCCACAAGCCGACGTTACCGAAGGTACGCCGTACGCTAAAGCTTCGCAAGTTTTGATCTTTAAGCCCGTGCCGAACTCGACCGGATTGATGGCGACGTCAACTTGGGCGTAAAAATCCTCCGGCGATTCAATTTTTCCCAGCAGCTTCACGTTTGGATCCGTCGAAAGCTCAATCCACAGCGACATCGATTCATCGCTTGAAAATCGGGACTCTTCGTGAAACATCAGCCAATCACAAATGCTGCCCGCAATCACGAACTGAACGTCGGCTCCCTGTTCCTGTAGCGGATTCCACACGTGACGAACAAACTTGATCAAAGCATGACCATTGGAATGGTTTGATGATCCGATGTAGCCAATGGTCAGCAATCGATCGTTCGGCGGTCGCGAGATGGCTTCACGTTTACGAGTGATTGGATCCAATGAATGGCTAACCGTCAAAACGTTCGTTTTGGGCGCCATCGCCTGTAGAGTCGGACGCTCATGATCGATGATCGCCAACGCAGCATCGAACTTGCGAAGCGCATCGGATTCTTGCTCCGGGCTGATGTTGATCCAATGCGAAAAACCAAACTGCTCAAATTGTTCTCGGCGGGAAGAAAGGACGTCGTGCGTGTCGACGACGCAATTGATTGAGCTTCGTTGCGTGTCGCTCAATCCGTCCAGCAAATAGCCCATCGTTACGTACTGACAAACAATCGCATCTGGCTTAAAAGCATCCACACATTCTGCAAATGAACTAACTGCCCACGGCCACGCGAAATCAGAAAGTTGCATCGGTTGATCGACTTTCACGACATCGTCGCGACCGCGAAACGTCTGCCGGACCAAGTGAATCGTGCCTTCCATGTGCCACTTGATTCGCTTGCGGACTCCGTCAGGAATTCTGTCAGAAGAATAAAACTGCACGTCCAGTCCAAGCTCTTTCGCTTTCGCCTCATCGGTAGGTGATTGGACTCCAATGAAGAACGTCTGCACCTTGCAGGCTCTGTCGCCGAACGCTTCATCTTCGATGCCATAAACCAGATGCAACATTCGTTGCTGCGCACCGGTTTCACAACGCCAGAACGGCACGTCCGTTGCCATCAAAATCCGTGTTCGGCTCATCGGCACCTACGCGAAGTAGTTGATTGCGTTTTTGAAAATGGCAAGGCCTTCGCCTTCTTCGGCCAATCCGTCGCGAGTCCATCTTGGATGGTGAGTTGGATCGATGTGTCGTTCTGGGTGCGGCATCAATCCAAAAATGCGTCCGGTTTCGTCGCACAGTCCAGCCAAATCAAGCGTTGAACCGTTCGGGTTGGCGGCAATTGAATCCGCCTGGTCGCCCTGGTTGTAAGACAACGCAATCTGGTCGTTGGCTTGAAGGGAGTCGATCACGGATTGGTCACGAGCCACAAATTTTCCTTCGGCGTGAGCGATCGGCAAGTAAAGCTGATCGACATCGCGAAGAAAAACGCAGCGATTCGAATTCGCTTTCAAATTCACCCAGCGGTCAATGAAGCGACCGCTATCGTTCCACGTCAATGTCGCCGGAAGTCCTTGATCATCTTTGGGCAACAGGAAACCGGACTTGATCAGGATTTGAAAGCCGTTGCAAATGCCAAGGATCAATTTGCCGGCGTCTCGGAAAGTTGCAATGGCCTCACCGAGACGCGATTCCATTTGAGACGCCAAAATTCTTCCCGCCGCGATATCGTCGCCGTAACTAAATCCGCCAGGCAAACAAAGAATTTGATAGTCATCCATCATCGCCGGTCGTTCGACTAATTGATTGATGTGAACGTAGTCGCAATGACCGCCTGCGGTCGTGAACGCAAATCCAGTTTCCTGGTCACAATTCGTTCCCGGAGCGCGGAGGATCAGAGTTTTAACGGTTGATGTTGCCGTAGCCATTTTCGAGTCAATGCCTTCAGTTTGAACGGTTGTTAGTCAGACTTGGGTTTCTGTTTGTTCTTCGGTTTCTTTTTCTTCTTTTTCGCTGCTGGTTTGTCGATCACCGAAAGGACTTCACTTGCGTCGATCAAAATTCGCCGGTGGTCTTCCGATTCGACGAGCAGTTGCTGAGCCAAAAGTTGCTGAGCGATGACTTTGGCTTTTCCATTTCGGGTCACGATTTGAGATCCAACATTTGGCAGCGACTTTTGGATTTCGTCATAGGTTTCGAATTCGTATCGCAAGCAACATTTTAACCGACCACAACGCCCAGAAATTTTCGTTGGGTCAAGTGTCGCCTTTTGTAGCTTGGCCATCTTCATTGAAACAGGGGGCATTTTGACCAAATGCGTATTGCAGCAAACTGGCTTCCCGCAATCGCCATAATCGGCCAGTAGTTTCGCCTCGTCGCGAACTCCGATCTGCCGCATTTCGATACGCGTGCTGAACTGTTTGGCCAACACTTTGACCAGTTCGCGAAAGTCGACTCGCTGTTCGGCCAGATAGTAGATCACCATCCTTTGCCGACCAAGGATTTGTTCGGTGTCCACCAGCTGCATGTCGAGTCCCAGCTTCTCGATCTGTTTGGTAACGTCTTTCATTAGTTGATCGCGGCCTGCTTCGATCGTCGCCAAGTCGGCTGCGTCCTGATCGCCGAACTCGCGGAGAATGTTGCCCGTCGACGGTTCATCCAAATGCGATAGTGCATCTTGGGAAGCTTCGCAGAGAACCTGGCCGGTTTCAGTTCCGCGTTCGGTGCGGACGACGACTTCCTGGCCGCGACGATAGGCATCCGACCCATTGGCGGTCATCACGCCAAGGTTTCGCATCGTTCCGTATCTGACGATATAGCTGGGCAAGTTAGGATCCAAGGTAGCGGAAAAGGCATCGCTTAAGATAGCCCATTTTAACCGATTCTGGACTCTCGGGAATGAGACTCTGGATGGATTCAGAGCCTGAACGGATTCAGCCTCTGATTGGTATTCGCGTCGGTTTGGCGATTCGATACCATCGCGATGCAAAGTAGCAGCGTCTTTTGCAGGCGTCGATCAAGTCTCGCAGAGAGTTGGCTACTGATTCGCCTCACAGGCACAAAATTCGAAAGGAATCGAATGAAAACGTACTTCCTGACTTTCACTTTGATCGCGATGGGAATTTTGGCGATTGGCTGCGTTAAAGAGACAGGATCTCCTTTCCCACGCGCCAAAGTTGATTTGAAGAAACTGACTCCGTTTGGATCGGCGTCCAAGACAGTACCGTCGAACATCCCTGCTCCCCCGGCGGTTGATCCTCAAGCTCCTGAACAGTTTCAGGTTCGCTTCCGCACGACCAAGGGGGACTTCGTCGCAGAGATCAATCGACAGTGGTCACCGAGAGGGGCCGATCGATTCTACAACATGGTCCAAGTCGGATATTTCCAGGACACTGCTATCTTTCGAGCCGTGTCGAATTTCATGTTCCAGTTTGGGCTGCATGGAAATCCCGCCGTCAACGAAGACTGGGCAGAGGCACGATTCCAGGACGATCCGCCCGTTGGCGTGTCAAACTTGCCAGGAACGCTTTGCTTTGCCAAAACTGGCGAGCCGAATTCACGGTCTGTGCAGATATTTGTGAATCTTGGACACAACGCGTCGCTCGACGGACAGGGCTTCACGCCGTTCGGAAAAGTCGTCGAGGGCATGGATGTCGTTCGAAAGATAAATACGGAGTATGGCGAAAATCCAGCTGGAGAAGACGTGCAAGGACGGCTAAAACGCGAAGGAAATTCATTTATAAAGAAGCGTTTCCCGCGTGCTGACTTAATTCGTAGCGTGGAATTGATTGGGCCGAACGGGTAGAATGTGGCTGGGCAGTAAGTGAACTTTGTCAGGAGCAGAAATGAAACAGAATCAAAATTCAAACGTATGGCTTGCCGTTTCGATCGCAGGAGTCATCGTTGCGATGGCTTGCGGTTTCTATCTTGGGCAGTCAAGCAATGCAAATGCTTTGAAGCAGTCGGACTTGCAATCGCAGTATGACGAAATGCAAAAGACTCTACCTTTGCGTCTAGCGGCTGATTCTGCATCAGGAGGAAAGACGATCTCAATGGCGACAGGCTCGATCACCGACGAAGTGGATGGCCTGTTCATTTTGGATCACTTGACTGGCGGTCTCCAATGCTGGCTCTTGAATCCGCGAACCGGAAGTGTCGGAGGGATTTACGTCGCGGATGTGAATGCAGCTTTGGGACTCGATAAGGGCCAACCGGATTTTGTCATGACCACGGGTGCCTTCTACATTCGTTCCAATGGAAACCTGAGAGCTGCCAACACGGTTTGCTATGTCGGCGATGGGAAGTCTGGAAAGGTCGCCGGATTCAGTTTGGCTTATGACAAAGCCGGCATCCAACAAGGAACCGTGCAGCAGGGTGAACTGAACATGGTTTGTGCGGGACCGATTCGTCAGGCAGGTGCGATTCGCGAGTAATCGTTTTCGCATCTGTCCCAGACGCGGGCTGATCCAACATGGATTACGATCAGGCCTTTGGCCTTTGGCGTTTGCCCTTTGATTTCCTTGGAAGTTGTGCAACGGATGCACAACTTCTGAAATCATCATCGCCGAGTCATGAAAGACTGGGAAAATCGAGTGAGGGCGCAGGGGCTCGAACCCTGGACCTACGGATTAAAAGTCGTGCGTGAGTCTATGACTGTTATACGCCACTCGGTAAAAACCGCAATCAGCTGAACCGCACAAACGCTATCTGAGCTCAAAATTCGGCCCAAAGTTGTGCAACAACCGTTGTTCTTGAACCCTCTCAAAGTCGGCAATCCAACTAAATCCCCAACGCCCGAGCCTCAGCTTCCAAAGCCGAGTCGGTTGGCTGTTCCTGTCGGTTTTTGCGCATACCAGTTTTTGTTTCGTCGCTTCGCCGATGCCGCTTGGCGTTGGCGGATTCATTGAGGAACCAATTCAACTTCTCTTTGGAAGTGTAAATCTGGCCGCCAATCAGGATGGTTGGCAGTTTCACGCCAGCAAGTCCCCGGTTTGCCCAGCGAAGTAGAACCCGGCGGTTGCGTTTGGTTTTTGAAATGCGGGCTATGTGCGCTGCTGCAGCGTCCAAGTCAATAATTTCTTCAGTGAACGTGTCAATTTGTTTTGGGTCAGCGTGTTTCATTCTGGTTTATCCAGCTCGGTTTGTTTTGATGAAAAAACTCAGGCGGCAAGACTAATCAGTGTTTGAATTGATATCCAATTTGTCGCTTCTACTCTCGATCGCTTTCTGTGCCTTTTTGAGTTCGTTGACCAGTATCTTCTCATTTGGCAATGCAAGCCGATACTCGCTGGCCATGACCTGATTAGGCAAACCTTCGAGAGCGTAATGGGCAACCGCGTCATCCCAGTTCCAAACGATTCGCCGAGTAAAGCTGTGTCAGGAAGCCGCTGTGTTGATCTTGGCATAAAACTCCAAAAATGGCGAAATTCATTTCGGGACTTTTTCAAAATTAGCCAAACCTGCGCGAGTCTGCTTGGGTAGGGTTTGGCTGAGAGAAGCGGGAATAAATTTCTCTTCCTCACATCTCCGGCGACAGGCCGGCGAAATTCTCTGAAGAAACTTGAGTTCATAGCGAGACGAAACGTTTCCTAATGAACCTCTTTAACGTTGAAGGCGGTGAAATGCCGCACCATTTCCCTCTGCAGTTTCTGCTGTTGTTTGTAACCCTTGGGCGCTAAGCCCAGAGTGAAATTCAATTCAGCCGAGCAAAGAAACTGCATGGTCAACACCTTCTGGGAGGAACTATGCGCAAAAACGCATCTAGCACTTTACCTCGGAACAAAAAGAACAGGCGCGGTACGCACCGGCGCGATTTCGCAAGACTTCGATC
>CALLUY010000147.1 GCA_938010615.1 uncultured Pirellulaceae bacterium
TGATCCAGTAAGAAGTCGCCCAGCTCTCCGAGCTGGTAGCGGGCCAAGAAAATGCGTTTTCTATTAATCGTAGCTCCGACTATCGTTGAACGTCTCAATCCGCACGCAATCAGTTCGGAGAACTGAGCGACACTAAAAAACGCCGCACGATAAACAATCGAGCGGCGCTTCGTTCGGAGGACAAACAAACTGTTCCGATAGCGAACTCTACTTCTTGGCTTTGCTGAATCCCTGCGACGCCATCTGCTGGTCGATCGCTTGGACAATCGCATCGCCGAACGTGTCCTTCTTCTCACCGAGCTTCTTTCGCTCGGCGATGAGGAATGCTTCACGTTCCGCAGCAACCTTTTTGATTTCGTCCTGAATCTTCTTTCGCTTGGCTGCATTGTCGGCAACGTGCTTCTTACGTTCTTCGACGGTCATCTTCTGCATCGCTTCAGGTAGATTCTTGCCTTCAACTTTAGTGATCGCTTCCTCGTCAGCCTCGACCGCATCAACAAGATCTCGGGAACGGTTGTCGTAGATCTTGCTGGCCTTGGAAGCAACCCGACCACCGAAAGCAGAAGAAGATGGTCCCATCCCAATACCCATACCGCCACCGCCCATGCCGCCCATCGCGTTGGTATCCTGAGCCAGCTGATTGCTGCTGTACCTGCTTCGTGCTGACTTGGCTCCGTACCACAGATACGTCTTATTCAACTTCCCGTTAAGCTCAATCAAAACTTTATCTTGCGGGCAATGAATCGTGACTTGTCTGCGGTCCTGATTGATATTAAAGCTTTGGCCGCCACCTTTTTCAGCTCCGTCGGCCCACTTGCCTTTGACGCCCGTAGAATGATCGCCGCAGTGAATCGTGTTGACCAGCACGCCTTTCTCTTTCGCGTCCGCACAAGAGCTCAAGTAGGAAACTTGCCCTTGAGTGAACGCCTCATTGCCGGCAATGAAAATTGACTTGTAAGCATCGTCATCGGAGCTCCAATCGAGTCGCGTGACCGCTTCGCCGATCACAGCACCGCAATATTCGTCGCCGCCTTTGGTCGTCAATCCGAACAGAGCTTCAGAGACTTTGTCGAGGTCATCAGACAATGGCAGAACCTGGCGAATATAGTTCTCTGTCGCCGGAAGATTTGTGTTTCCGTATTCAAAAACGCTGACTCGAAGAGCTGGCTTTCGTCCATTCTTTTCGGCGACCGATAACCGCTGGACGATTTGCCAAAGTTGGTTTCGAGCCTGATTGATCAGGCCGTCCATCGAGTTCGATGTATCGAGTAGAATCGCGACGTCGACGGGGATGCGATCGTCTTTAACTTTTTCGTCATCGCCAATTTTGACTTTGAGTTCCTCACCTTTTTGATTGGTGAGCGTCACCGTTTCCTGAGCACGGATGATCGTGCTGGCTTGATTCAATGCGAATGCACCGAAAATTGCCAGCAGAATTGCGCAGTTGGTCGCAGCTGAAGTTTTTAACATTTCTTTATCTCCCGAAAGTGTGGTTTGATCCGGATGATTCGCTTGGCGTGGGCGTCGTGAATAATTCCGGTTAAAGTAACCCCTCGTGCTTCCGACGCCGATTCAAAAACTAAGTTCCCCTGAATCTGAAAATGTTTAGTTATGTCCGACTACACCTCAATTGACTCGGAAAAAATCATCACCACGATCGAGCGTCTCAAGGCCCGAATCGAGGAACGATTTCCGGATTCTGACCTTGGCAAAGTATGCGGACAACTGCATGAAGTCGCCGGCCACATGAAGGAACGATCTGAGTGGATTGCCCGGCCCGTGCACTGGCTGCGGATTCTGACTTGGGTCGTGTGTATCTTGATTGTTGGCGGCACGGTCGCGGCAATCTATTCGTTTGGCATGACTCAAAACGAAGTGAAGCCAAAATCGATCAGCCTCACCGACTTCGTGACGGTTTTCGAAGCCGGAATCAACGACGTCGTCCTGATCGGAGCCGCAATCTTTTTCCTACTCCGATTCGAAAACCGATACAAAAGAACACGTGCTCTGAAAGCGCTCCACGAATTGCGTTCGATCGCTCACGTGATCGACATGCATCAGCTGACCAAGGATCCTCATCGAATCTCAACGCCCGGCACTTCGGTATTTATTCCCGGTCGCCTGTCGCCGAAACTCGACATGACGCAATTCGAGCTACGAAGGTATTTGGACTACTGCACTGAGATGCTCTCGCTGACAGGAAAGATCGCGGCGGTCTACAATCAAGTGTTCGACGACGGCGTTGCAACGGCAGCCGCGTCTGAGCTTGAGTCTCTTACGACGGGGCTATCTAGCAAGATTTGGCAAAAAATACTGATTTTGGAGTCATCCGGCGACCGCCGCGCGACACCTCGCATCGACACCAATGGTTAGAATGCGTGTTAAATGACGGAAGTTGTCGGCCCCTTACTGTTCCTTCTTGTTTCAAGAAGATAAAACTAACAGTTGAAGTCTGTCGGGACCGCGAAGACGTTTGCCATGATGAAATCGAATCAAACCAATGTACGAATGTGGGTCGTCAGCGTATTGCTGGCGTTCGCGACTTCGTTTGGTTCGTTCGTCACGTTATCGTTTTCGGAATCCTGCAACTCGCAGGAATCGAAAGTCGAACTTACCGAGCTAACTGAATTGGTTGAGTTCGAAGTCGACGGTGAAGAGAAGATCATTGAAGATCGCAATCGTCGAGTGCTCCGTCGATCAATCGTCATTCGTCGCTCCGACACCGGCCAACTTCACAAACCGTCCAAAACGGAGGTCGCCTCTCTTGCGCCGCCTCTTCGAAGCCGCCACAATGGCTGCGGCAGTCATCTTAGAATCTAGGTCAGACCGGTCCACCGGCTCAACCATCATCTTGCCTGCGTTTCGATTTGAATCGCAGCATTAGAATCCTTCATTCAGCTTGGTATCGCGGCAGCGGCTTTGCGTTTTGCATTCCAAGACGAAACTATTTTTGACACATCCATTTTAAGAGGAACCTTCAATGAAAATTCGCAACGGACTTTCCAAATTTCAAGAGACGATTCAACCATCCATGCAGCCAGTTTATTCTGAACTGGAAAATGGCCAATCGCCTGAAACTCTATTCATCACTTGCTCCGATTCTCGAATTTCGCCAAACCTGATCACCCAAACGGATCCCGGCGAAATTTTTGTGATTCGCAACGCCGGCAACATCGTCCCCAAGCCCGGAACTGGTGAATTGGCAGTCGAAGGCACCATCGAGTACGCCGTTCAAGCTCTGAAAGTCAAACACATCGTCGTCTGCGGACACGCCAAATGCGGCGCTGTCGGTGGCTTGCTAGATCTTGGCGGACTTGATGCTCTTCCTGCGGTTAAGGAATGGGTCAAAAAGAGCGAAGCGGTACTCGAAAAAGTTGCGGACTGCGATGAAGCATCGAAAGGTCCCGAAGCCATCAAAGCGAACGTGATGCTGCAACTGGATCACTTGATGGAGTACGACTACGTGAAAGCTGCCGTCGACAAAGGAGACCTTGAACTGCACGGCATCGTCTATAACTTCGGCAGTGGCGAAGTTGACTATCTGACAGACGGAGAATTCTAGTTCCGAATTGGACTGACTTCCAACTGAACCCGCAACAAAACAGGCCTCCTGCAACCTCCTTAAAAGGCGATTAGATGCAACACTCCGGACCGCTCGCCATGATTGGCGAAATCAAACACTGGAAGACCGATGTACCCTCGGGTCTGGTCGTTTTTCTTGTCGCAATTCCACTCTGCCTTGGCATCGCGTTGGCCTCAGGCGGATCCGCCATGTCTGGCATCATTGCCGGTATTGTCGGTGGCCTGATTGTTACGTTGTTCAGTAATTCGTCGCTGGGCGTGAGTGGTCCTGCGGCGGGATTGGTGGCGATCGTTGCGCCTGCGATTTTGCAACTAGGCTTTCAAAACTTTTTGCTGGCCGTTGTTCTGTCAGGCATCATTCAACTCGCACTTGGCTGGTTCAAAGCGGGCACGATTGGCTACTACTTCCCAACTTCCGTGATTAAAGGAATGCTCGCGGCGATTGGATTGATCATTATCCTCAAGCAGATTCCGCACGCTTTTGGCTACGACAAGAACCCCGAAGGTGACTTGGCCTTTCGACAAGCCGACGGATACAACACGTTTTCCGAAATCGGCCATGCTCTCGGGCTCATCACGCCTTCGGCACTGATTATTACGCTTGTCTGTTTGGCGATTTTGATTTTCTGGCAAACGAAACTCATGAGAGAAATGAGCTTCACGAAAATCATTCAAGGGCCCTTGGTCGCAGTCGTCGCCGGCATCCTTCTGAATCTTGCATTCAGTTCGATCGACTCAATGAAGCTGGACAAAGAGCACCTCGTTCGACTGCCCGTGTTGAGCCTTAGTGAACTTCCAGCCGATTCGAAAGCGCTCGACGAAACGACCGAGTCCGGCCAACCGAAGTTCGAACTCGACGACGGTACAGTCTATTATCAAGCAGAAAACGGCGAGTATCATCTGGCTCAATCGTTGTTGGTCTACCCGCATTTTAAGCCCTCGGAAATCAAGTCTGGGAAAATGCAGTTCGGTCACGGATCCCACGACGCTGCAGGACATGACGATGCCAAATCGCCAGAGGAATCGCTCAAAGCGGCGACCGCAAAACTGAAGTCGCTCGAAGAAGCCGTCAAAGGCATCTCCAACGAGGAAGTTTCCAACAGCATGGCTCCTGCAATCGCAGGTCTTCGCGAATCGCTGAACGCTCCATCGATTGAAGAACCGTCCGAAGAATCTGGCGGTGTGACTCCGTTTCGTGCGGCCATTATGATTTTTGTCACGGCGATCACCCTCGCAATCGTGGCCAGCCTTGAGTCTCTGCTTTGTGCCGAAGCGACAGACAAGCTGGATCCGCAGCGAAGACAGACGGACCTGAACCAAGAGCTTCGCGCGCAGGGAATCGGCAACATTGTCTCGGGAGCGATTGGCGGTCTTCCGGTCACCCAAGTCATCGTGCGAAGTTCCACCAACATTCAGTCCGGGGCTCAATCGCGATTCGCATCTTTCGTTCACGGAATCTTCCTGATCGTTTGTGTTCTCGCGATTCCCGGAGTGCTCAATTTGGTTCCGCTGGCCAGCCTCGCAGCAATCCTTTTTGTCGTCGGCTACAAACTTGCCCATCCATCGAAGTTCAAGGAAATGTTTAGCCAAGGATGGACTCAATTCCTGCCGTTCATCATCACGATTGCCGCGATCCTCTGGACAGACCTGCTGATCGGAATCGGCATCGGATTGATCGTCTCACTTTTCTTCATTCTTCAAAGCAGCTACTTCAAGTCGCTATGGGTGAACAAGGAAGAAGTCGACGGTCGACCAGTCCATCGTTTGACGCTCGCTGAACGTGTGTTCTTCATCAACAAGGGGAACATCCAGACAGCGATTCAGGAAATTGGTCCTGGTAGCAAAGTGATCATCGATGCTTCCAACACGGTCCACATGGATCAGGACGTGCTGGACATTTTCAGCGACTTCAAGACCAACGCGGAGTTCGACAACATCGAGATCGAATGGATCGAAGGTCCCGGCGAAGGCGAACGCAGGGATCCGGCTCGAGTCCGTGATATCGCTGATTCCAGCAATTGATGCCGGTGGCTCGAACAACTTCAAACAGCCCTGAAGAGACGATACTCTTTCAGGGCTAATGCCATTGGTGAGCTTCGAGGATCCGTGTCGCCGTAGCGACAGTCAGCTCTCCGTCGGCAGGCGAACCGATCACTGGAGCAACCTCAACCATGTCGGCACCGATCAGCTTGAGTTCGCTGGTGCAGACTTCGATCACTTTCGCAACCCAATCAGGCGTCATGCCGCCGCCTTCAGGAGTCCCCGTCGAAGGAGCATACTGTTTGTCAGTCCCATCGATGTCGTTGCTAATGTAGAGACAATCGCATCCTCTGGCCTTCAAGTCCGCGACCAGTTCGGCGGCATACTTTGCCGGATCGAGCGACAACAAATCCTCTGCCCAATGTTGCCGCAACCCAAACTTTGACTCCCAATGTTGTTTTGGAAAGCCGCTGGCGCGAATCCCGATCTGAACGAAACGTTTTGGATCCGGCATGCGTTTGATCGCATTGGCGGTCCACGTCGCAAAACAGTTTTCAACTCCAAAACGAGATTCCAATAGATCGGTGTGGGCATCGAACTGCAACACCGCACAGTTTTTCAATCGCCCCTCGCGATGCAACGCTTCAAAAATCGCGCCGGCCGTAGAATGGTCGCCCCCAAGAACAAGCGGACGGAAATCGGAAATCGTTCGATAGAGCTCAACGAGAAATTCCTCTAACAAATTCAGCGGCGACACCGGCGAGCCAGCTTCAAACGAATCGTTCCATAACGCCTTGCCAGATAGTTCACGTTGACGATCTGAGAGCATGACATCGTGCAGCAAATGTGGAATGCAAGGAATATCGCCAAGATCGCGAGTGACCCATTCGGGATGATCTTCGTAGAGCTTCTTCCTCAGGTGCAGCGGACCGTGAGCTGTGCCACGACAGATTCCTCCGCCACAATCTGACGGAAATCCAATGATCGAAAATGGGCCTTGCTGAGCCTTTATCCGATCAGGCAATTGGGTCTGCCAATCCTTCATGGCGGATCCGTCAAACCACTCCCCAAGGAACCGCTTCGCCTTTCCTGAACCGGTCGTAAAACTCAACAGTCCGCTGCCTGGCGAACGAACGATTTTGGAAACAGGGAAGACTGTCATCTGAGATTCTTTCGTGCGTCAATGCAAATCGGTGACTTATTGCACTTCACAAGCGATATAGCCGCTCGATTGCCAACCGGATTAAGCCACAAAGGCTGATTTTCCCATGTTTTGATGAAACTTGATACCATAGTTTGTCGTCTATAATTGAGTTAGAGAAAAGACGTACTGGGACGAACGCTCACCATTGCCTAGGAACAGCAAATGGCCACCGACACTGGAAATCAACGACCGGCCTCGGCCGGTAAACGATCGCGAAACAAACGCACGGTCAAAATCCAGGACTTCGTTTCCGAAAAGCTCAACGTGACTCGGCGACAGGTTCGCCAAGTCGACGTGATGTCGAACTTGATTGCGCTGCTCGCGATGGTGCTGGTCTTTTTGTTAACGGTCGCCATCATCGACGCGTGGATCTTTCCCTTGGGCACCATTGGACGCTGGGCCGGATTCCTGACGCTTGTGCTTGGCACGCTAACTTTTTTGCTCATGTCCGTTGGCCGTTCAATGATGCGTAAAGTCAATCCTGACTATGCAGCGCAAATGATCGAAGAGTCACAGCCCGAATTTAAAAACAGCCTGCTCAACTACGTATCTCTCAGTCGTAAACCACAAGGCACCAAAGCCGCCGTCCTTGATGCCGTCTCCCGCCAGGCAGCAACCGACATCTCGACCGTTCCTGTTGAGACCATGGTTGATCGTTCCGCAATGATTCGCGTCAGCATGATTTTGGCGGGCATCATTTTCTTCGGCGCGATGTACACACTATTTTCGCCCAAGAACCCGTTTCAGTCGATCGCTCGAGTGATTCTCCCCGGTGCAAAACTGGCGGCACCTTCGGTCGTTACGATTGAAGACGTCCAACCTGGCGACGCAGAAGAGTTTTTCGGTAATGAAGTTGAGGTTTCGGCAAAAGTCGTCGGACGCCACAGCCCGGAAGATGTGCGGTTGATCTTTTCGACGACCGATGGACAGATCGTCGATCGCGTGATTCCCATGACGGTCCAAAGCGGCAGCACAGACGAATATTTTGCGTCGCTTTCAACTGACGGTTCGGGCATTCAACAATCGTTGAAGTATCGCATCGTTGCCCGTGATGGCATGACACCAGACTACGTAGTCACCGTCCGCACCAATCCGTCGATCGCCATCGAAACCGTTTCTGTCCAACCTCCGAAGTATTCGAAACTCGAGAAATGGACTCAACAAGAAGGAAGCATTGAAGCACTCGAGGGAACCAGGGTCACGATCAATGCCAAAGCAAATCTGCCGATTGAAACTGCAGAAATCGAACTGCTCAACGCGAACGAAGATGGCGACTTCGTCACGGCGCGAAAAATCAGGATGAACGTGCAAGCCGAACAATCGAAGCAAACCGTTGGCAGTTTCATCGTGGCGATGAATGGTCGGCGAACCAAGCCAGCCGCAACGCACTACCGCTTGAATTTCGTCAGCGTCGAAGGGCACCGAAATCAACAACCAAACAATTTCCCGATCAAAGTCATTCCGGATTTGGCTCCTGAAATCAAAGTGCTCAACCCGCTCGAAAAAGAAACTTCAGTTCCACTGGACGGACAAACAACGATCAGAATTCAAGCGAATGATGCAGATTTTGAGATTTCTAAAATTGAACTCGAACTTGAACAGGACAACCAGCGAATTTTCGGTCAGCCAATGCAACTGGATCCCGTTCAGGGAATGAGTCGCGTTAACGGCGAATTTTTGCTTGACGTTTCGCGACAGTTTCCATTTTTGAAAGTCGGCGATCAGATTGTCTTTCACGCGTCGGCTCACGACAATCGCGTTTTGCCAAGCGGAAAGGCTGCAGCCAACGTCACGTCCACTGAAAATTATGTAATCGAAATCACGGAACCAAAAGCGTCGCAGCAGAATTCGGAGCAAATGGATCAGCAACGCGATCAGCAAAACAACGAACAAGAAAAGGCCGAACCCGAAGATCGGAATCCATTTGATCCTGGTCCTGAGCAGGAACCCCCAGCTGAGAATGATCGGAACGAAGAACAGAATCAGGATCCAGAACAGAACAACGAGGACCCTGAACGCAATCAAGAAATGGGCCAACAAGAGCAACAACAAAACGAACAGGAGAACGGTGGCGATCAATCGGATCAACAACCGGGGAGCGAAGAAAACCAACAAGGTGCCGAACAACAGCAGGGCCAACAACAGGAAAATGGCGAACAGGGAGACGAGACCAAGCCAGGGCAACAGGGAAATGATGGCGAGTCGGGCCAGCAAGAAGGCGGCATGGAGCCAGGCGAACAACAAAACGCCAACGACCAACAACAACAACAACAACAGCAACAAGGCGGTGACCAGCAAGGTGCGGAGGATGGAAATCCGCAAGCTGGAGAAAACAACATGCGTAACGGCGAACGCGCTCCCGAAAATGATGCTGAGCGCATGGCCAAGCTAAACGAAATGATGGCTGAAGCTGAACAGCAAAATCAACAAGGCGATCAGGAAAATCGAGAAGGCGATCAGCAACAAGGCCAGCAGGGCGAACAACAGCAAGGCAAAGAGGGCGGTCAGCAACAAGGCCAGCAGGGCGAACAACAGCAAGGCAAAGAAGGCGATCAGCAACAGGGCCAGCAGGGCGAACAACAACAAGGCAAAGAAGGCGGTCAGCAGCAAGACCAGCAAGGCGAACGACAGCAAGGCAAAGAAGGCGGTCAGCAACAGGGCCAGCAGGGCAAACAACAACAAGGCGAAGAAGGCGATCAACAACAAGGCCAGCAGGGCGAACAACAACAAGGCAAAGAAGGCGGCCAACAACAAGGCCAGAAAGGCGAACATCAGCAAGGCAAAGAGGGCGATCAGCAGCAAGGCCAGC
>CALLUY010000148.1 GCA_938010615.1 uncultured Pirellulaceae bacterium
ATTTTTTCGCGGCAGCGCTTTTGGTGTCAAAGCGCCCTTTGGCCGTCACCATGTCTTTTCCGTAACGGTCAAGGGTGGCTTGTTTGTTGTACGGGGCCAGCCAAAGATGGGGCTCGATGTGATTGACGCCAAGGCTGACGAACTTGTCACCGTCTGGGCCGATGAACCACCATGATCCGTTGAGCTGTTGGACTTGGACGAAGCCGGTTGCGACTGCGGAGTCTTGGGTTTGGGCATTGGCACAGTTTGCGGTGATGAACGTTGCCGAGATTAGAACGGCTAAGGTGAGGAGTGTTTTGAGTTGCATGATGTTTTGTTTGTGTTGTGGTGGGATAGGCTTCCAACCTGTCATTGCATGGTTTGCTTTGAATTGCCTTTTCAACCTTAAAAAAATTCTGTCTCGCCCTCTCCCGGAAAATTCGGAACAGAAAGCTAACCACTCTGATCAATCTAGTGCAGCGTCAAGATTTGATTTTTGGGTAGAGTGAGTTGAGTTTCATTTGGGCAAAACTGAGGGGGCAGTCGGGCAAAACTGAGGGGTCAGGCTACTTTACGATCGCCGTCAACTGCCAACTGCGACGAGTTAAGTTTAGTTGGCTAGTCTCTGCGCTGGCAGTCGTCACTTCGGTGATTTACGCCGAAGTAGTTTACGTGTGTTCTCAACTGCCCTCGGTCGATGTGACCGGTGTATTTAGTTGGATCATGCCTCGTGATCTCATCCCATGCCGCCACTTAGACCAGTTCAATTGCCGTCATTGTCCGCCACATTTCGGAGCAACAGCAAAATTCGGTTGATTCGCGGTATTGCTCGAACATCGGTATAACCAGTCCAGCTTGCACAGAATGCAAGAATGGCCTTGCGGCAAGCCGACAACTACAATGTATCAGGCATTGCATCATCAATAATCCAAATTGCATATGGCAACCGTAGAAGTTAATCCCGACTTGCTTCGCTGGGCGATTGATCGTTCTGGTTTGTCGATGGAAAACCTCTACAAAAAATTTCCCAAACTGGATGCGTGGCTGGCCGCAGAGAAGCCCCCCACATTTCGGCAGCTGGAGAATTTTGCCCGAACGACGATGACTCCTTTCGGCGTCATGTTTCTAAACGAGCCACCCGAAGAAAAGATCCCTGTTCCCGACTTCCGTACAACCAGCGATGACTCGGTCGATCGTCCATCGCCAGACCTGTCTGACACGATTCAGCTGATGCAACTGCGGCAAATGTGGATGCGTGAATGGCTGAACGAACAGGGGAACGAATCATTGACATTTATCGAAAGTGCCGACGTTCGCCGCAATCCGAAATCGCTCGCTCAAGAGATCCGCCAGACGCTTGATTTGGCTCCAGAATGGGCTGAGCAAACCGCAAGCTGGGAAGCGGCGTTGACAACATTGCGACGGGCGATGGAGCGAATTGGAATTCTCGTTTTCAGCAATAGTGTTGTCGGCCTCAATAACCATCGACCACTCGACCCGCAGGAATTTCGCGGCTTTGTGCTTTGCGACGACATTGCTCCTTTAGTATTCGTTAATGATGCTGATTCCAAGTCGGCAAGAATGTTTACATTGGCTCATGAACTGGTGCATCTGTGGCTGGGAACCGGAGGTATATTTAATCTGATCAATATGCTACCGGCGAAAAAGCCGATGGAACGATTTTGCAATGAAGTCGCGGCAGAATTTTTGGTGCCTGAATTCAAACTGACAGGAGCGTGGCCAAAAGCTAGAAAAACTTCTGATCGTTTTCTATTGTTGGCCAAACAATTCAAGGTTAGCCCTCTAGTCGTCGCGCGCCGAGCTTTAGATCTAAAGTTGATTTCAAAGCCTGAGTTTTTTCGATTTTACGAAGCGGACCGGCAGGATTTCTTGCGTCGTCGCGAGCAGGCAAAGCAGAAACAGAAAGACAAAAAGTCTGGACCGGATTTCTACACGGTTCAAAACGCTAGGCTGGGTCGTCCATTTTCTGCGGCGATTGTGAGGGCAACTCGCGAAGGACGGATTTTGATGCGAGAAGCATATCGCTTGACAGGAATGAAAGGAAAGACCTTCGATTCTTACTCAGAACGAGTTCTTGAACGAGTCAGGAATGAGCGTGAGTAAGTACCTCTTGGACGCTAACGTTTTTATTGAAGCAAAGAACCGCTACTACGGCTTTGAGATCTGTCCCGGCTTCTGGACCTCGTTAGTAGACCTGAACAACAACAAGTCAGTCTTCTGCATCGATCGGATTCGAGATGAATTGGTCGCTCAAAACGACGACATCAAGGATTGGGTTGAGAACCGAAGTCCCGAAACGTTTTTCAAACAAACCCAAGACCAAGCAGTTTTTGACTCGTTTCAGGCAATGGTTAACTGGGTTTATTCTCAATCTCAGTTCGTCCAAGCCGCCAAAACAGAGTTTGCATCCGTCGCCGACGGTTGGTTATTGGCTTATGCCCATGCCAACGGAATGACGGTTGTCACTCATGAAGAATTTGCACCTCAAGCAAAACGGAAGGTGCCAATGCCTAACGTTTGCTTGGAGTTTGGAATCAACTACGTTAACACTTTCCAAATGCTCGCGAACTTAAACGTGAAGTTCATACGCAGCACGAAAAATCCGAAGTAGTTCCCGTGCCGCCCTTTCGACAGGTCCTGCGGACCTTAAGTTGCACTCACGATTGCAGTGTCAGCAGTCGAACAGCCACACTTCCCTCGCGAACGCTTTTCCTTAGATTGGTAAGATCGCTACTCCGGTCCGACACACCGCAGCGGTCTCCTTGAGGCGACGTAATATCAACTAAGACTCGTTCGAGTCTCCGAAACGGTGTTTCCAGACTCTCTCAACCACCGCGAACAACAGCGCCGTGCTCCAGCCGAAAACCAGCAAGCCCGTCATTGCCTGGCAGGCACATAGCATCCGCCAATCGCCTTCGATCACGATGTCGCCGTAGCCGAGCGTTGTAAATGTGACGGTTGAAAAGTAGACGGCGTCTTCGAGTTTCGAAAAGGTCGGACCTCCAACTGCCATCGAATAAGCCAGCGCCCACACGACCGTTTCTACAATATGAGTCACCAACAAACCCACCGCTGCGAACGTTAAAGCCTTCAGCTCGCCAATTCGGCTGTTGTAGGATTCAGAGTGGCTCTGCAGGAGGCGAATGATCGTCGACGTGCCCACGGCATGGATCGCAATGGTGACCACAGCGAGTAATAATCCCAGTCCAATTGCGATCAGCATGTCAATGAGTAAGTTAAGTTGGTTGTTTAGAAGTTGGATACCCAGAAGGCGGCTCAGTAGATTCTACCTCAAAACGGGACCATCGCATGGTGGATGAACTCGAACAGACAAACGATTTCCGAGCTGCGGCTGCCGAAGAATCAACAGACGTTTCAGTCTCGTTATCGCCGATTGCGAAACTTGGAAACGAAACTCCTGGCGTTACCAGCCAGTTCGACGAGTCGACTCGAAAACTTCTTCGGATCCGATTGATCTATGCCGCGGCGACGGCACTTGTCTTCTTGCTTGCGATCAAGACACTGTCGATCGCCAACAATGGAATATCGCTAGGCAACTTCCTGACTCGACTGACTGCAGTCCTGACGCTGGCAACCACTTGGATCTATCTGGTGAAGCGTCCCAATGCTTCGCTGAGTAAGCTTCGATTTCTGGAGATCCTTGTATTCGCGATCCCGGTTGCTGAAGCACTCTTGGTCCTTGTTCAGGAAGTGCAACAGCGGATTGCGACAGGAGCGATTGATGAGGTTCCCGCTTTGTTCGCCACGATCTGTTTTGCGATTGGAATCTTCATCGCCATTTATGGAATGTACATTCCGGCACACTGGAAGCGTACTTTGTGCGTCACCGCGATCGCATCCGTTGCACCGACGATCGTTGCGCTGGTTCACCAATCGTTGATGGAAGCTTCTATTGAGAACTATCCAGGATTTGCAGCGCCTTTGATGACGTTGACGATGGCAGCGGTCGCGACCAAGGCTGCTCATGTCGTTCAATCCGTCCGGCGAGAAGCAGCAGAAGCAAAACAGTACGGCCAATATCATTTGCTGGAGAAGATTGGCGAAGGCGGCATGGGCGTGGTCTACACGGCGAAACATCGAATGCTAAAACGCCCTGCGGCGATCAAGCTGATCCGCACGGAGATCGCTCAGAATCCGAAAACGGTCGAAGAGTTCGAGCACGAGGTGCAGTTGTCGGCATCGTTGACGCATTGGAACACCGTTCAAGTCTACGACTACGGAAGAACGGATGACGGTGAGTTCTATTACGTGATGGAGTTTCTCGAAGGGGCTACGCTTTTACAGCGAATCCGTCGTGGAAAGCTTTCGATCGAAGAGACGTTCCACATCATCGGACAGATTTGCGATGGACTTTCGGAGGCTCACAATAAAGGAATGATTCACCGGGACATCAAGCCAGCCAACCTTTTCCTGACTGATGTCGGTGAACAAAAGGATGTTGTCAAGATTCTCGATTTTGGTTTGGCTGCGATGAAGAGCGAAGTTTCACGGCTCAAGAAAGTCAGCGGGACTCCTGCCTATATGAGCCCGGAACAAATTCAGGGCGAGACGATCGACATGCGCAGCGACATCTATTCGTTGGGCTTGGTCATCTACGAGTGCCTTGCTGGACAGCGGTTGATGATTGCCGGTTCCATCGGAGAGGTATTGAATCTGCATCTCAACGTGAAGCCTTCGCTTTCATTGCTGCCGGAATCTGCATCCGGTTTCGCAGATGTGATCCAAATGTGTATTGCGAAAAATCCGAACGAACGGTTTTCGAATGTAACGGCATTGAAGAATGCGATGCGCGAGGCAAGTTGCCGACGTTCGTAGTGCATTAATACAAGCCCGAAGCGCAAGCGAGTGAATATTCGCCGTGATTCGTGACTCACTCGCTTGCGATCTTACGCTTCGGGCTTGCATTGGCACGCTTCGTACGCCCCGATTCAAAAGAGAACTGCCCAATCGATCATGCAGCCAAAGTTTGTTTTTGAGAAGTTCTTTACGCTACAATTAACTCCTCAAGAGTCTGCAGAGGGATGATGTCGACCGAGCCAGAAAAAAGCAATGACGACTCCGATGGCATCGAAGTGCCAATCAGTAGCAATCGGTACGTCGCCTTTTTCCTGCCAATATTTACGTCCGTTATGATCGGCGCCACGCTTGGAGCTGGAGCCTTCACCTTTGACTACGCAAAGGGAACGTCGTATTTATCTTCGGCAAGTGAGACGTGTGCCAACTGCCACATCATGCACGACCACTATGACGCGTGGAACAAATCGACTCACCACAAAGTAGCCAAGTGCAATGACTGTCATGCGCCACACGACTTCGTTGGTAAATGGTTTTGCAAAGGGCGAAATGGTTTCTTTCATTCGCTGGCTTTCACGACGGGCGACTTCCATGAACCCATCATGATCAATGACTACAACCGCGGTGTGGTTGAAGCCAATTGCCGCTATTGCCACTCCGACTTTACACATTCAATTGACACTGGTGTTTCGAGCGAGCCAACAGAACCGCTGGCTTGTATCCGTTGTCACTCAGATGTTGGACACCCCAAGTGATCTGACTTTTCCCGTTTCGAGTCCATCGCGTCGAGAATAGAGAATTAAGAGATGAGAATTAGAAAATGAAAAAATCAACCGGATACATTCTCGTTGCGTTGATCTCTGGTATCGCCTGTTTTTTGATTGCACAGCTTGCCTTCAACATTCAGGATCGCAAACACGAAGCCCAAACGCCTTTCGTTCGAATCGTGGAAGTCGATGAACTGTCGACCGATCCGGAACCATGGGGAACCAACTGGCCGCATCAATTTGACGGCTACAAGGCCACAGCCGGCGACAAGTTCTACGGCGGTTCATCAGCGTTGCCAGACAGCAAGCTCGAAAACCAACCATGGTTAAAACGACTCTACGCTGGATACGCATTCAGTTTGGACTATCGCGAGGCTCGTGGGCATGCGTACATGCTCTACGATCAAGGCGTCACCAAACGAGTTACCGAACGCCAGCAAAGTGGTGCTTGTTTGCACTGCCACGCATCGATTGCTCCGACCTATCGTCGCATCGGGTTGGAGGCCTTGGGCGAAACGGTCGACGACAAGATTTTGGCCAGCGATTTCAATTGGCCTGCGGTGATGAAAGGCTTTGAGGAAGTCAGCACTAAAAAGTACGAAGATGTTTTTGCGGAGATTTTGAAGACGGCAGATGGCACGCCGGATTCCAACTCAACAACATTTCCGATGCCACCCGAAGGTGGTTTTGATGGCGTCGAAGTCCCAGAAGGCCATGTCGCGATTGGGCACGCTCATCCAGTAAGCTGCATCGACTGTCACAACCCAAAATCGATGGCCATTCGCGTGACGCGTCCTGGCTTTATGAATGGCATCGCAGCACTTGCGAAAAGTGACGATCCAGTCAAACACTTGCCCAGCATCGAAAAGTGGCGGCGCGGCGACAAGAAACGAGACTACGATCCAAACCTCGATGCCTCGCGACAGGAAATGCGGACATTCGTTTGTGCTCAATGCCACGTCGAGTACTACTGCGCGGACAAGATGACGCTGACGTATCCGTGGGGTAACGGGCTCAAGATGGAGCAACTTGAAAAGTACTGGGAAGACAAGAAGTTCCCGGACGGATCAGAATTCTACGACTACGTTCACAAAGAGACGGGTGCCAAGGTGTTCAAAGTCCAGCATCCAGAGTTTGAACTTTGGAGTCAGGGCATTCATGCTCAGAGCGGCGTCAGTTGTGCCGACTGCCACATGCCGTTCGAGAGAAAGGGCGCTCAGAAACTCAGCAGCCATTCTGTCGCCAGCCCGCTGGAAACGCTCAATCGATCCTGCCAAACGTGCCACAAGGTTCCAGAAACGGATCTGAAGTACCGCATTGAAACGATTCAGGCTCGCACCCGTGCATTAACGGAACGAGCCGGATCAGCCATGACGGAGATGCTGGACACGATCAAGTCCGCCAAAGCATCAGGTGCAACCGACGAACAGCTGAAGGAAGTTTTCGCTTTGCAGCGTAAATCCATGTGGCGTCTGGACTACATCAGCAGCGAAAACTCCGAGGGTTTCCACGCTTCACAGGAAGCCGCTCGGATACTTGGCGAGTCGATCGACTACAGCCGGAAAGCCCAGATGGGAGCCATGGAGTTGATGGGAAAGACTTCCGCGACAGAATAGTGGCTGGCCACCAAGCCGAGTCAGGGCCAGATTCCGTCAAAAGCCTGTTGCGTCGTGGTAATCCAAAGCATGGCGTTTAGAAATGCCTTGCAAGCCGAAGGAAATTTTACGTGTCTGATCAGAGTCGAGTCGCAGAATTCCTTCGCATCCATCACAGCTCTCAAGGTCTCAACGCGGCCGAGATTGAAGCCATTTCTGCGGCTGGCACACTGCGTGAATACGCAACGGGCGAACAAGCATTGAAGGCTGGCGAAAGCGTCCCAGCCATCTCTCTGATCATTAGCGGACTGTTCACGCTTTCAGTTTCCGATAATTCGCAGAAGGCATTTGGGTTTCTTGGCCCGAACGATCAGATCGGAACGCTGTCCGTCGTCCAGCATGAAATCTCGGCGGTTAGTGTCGTTGCAACAGAGCCTTCGTTGGTGATCGAGATCGCAGTTGATGCCGCCAAGGAGTTGATGAGTCAGAACAAAGTGTTCGCTCGCAACCTGCTGAGTAATGCCAGCGCCAACATGACGCAGAATGCAATCGATGGGGGACGCAGCCATCGCTCACGGCGCGTAGCGTTTGTCCATATCCGAAGCACAACATTGCCGATCGCGAAAAAGATCCAAGGACGCCTCTGCAGCCTTGGAGAGCGAGTTGGGCGGATCGTGAACGAACAAGTCGATCGCGAAAACAACAAGCTGGCTCACTGTCCAACACTCGTACTTGATGAATCGAACTCCGGTGACGCAGAAACCGTCATCAGAAACCAGCTTGCAGATTGGGCCGAGCTCGATCGCATCGCATTTGACATCGACTTTCAACACCTCGAACTGAGTGCGGATTTCCTACGCGGCCTGCTTTCGTTCCCCGAACGCGTCTATCTGATTGTGGAACCCGAAACAGCCGCGAGTATCATTCCGACGATTCAAGGTGTGCTTGCCGATCAACCGGAATGGTCTAAAAAGCTAAATCTGATTTGGGTGCTGGATCAGAACCACGATGTAGCACCACACTTGCCGGAACTGGCGACGCTCTGCAAACGCGTCTTCAAAATCAAAATTGCTGCAGCCAATGAACCCTTCTTTCAGCGGACTTCGGTCCCCGGTATCGAACGAGTCGTCCATGATTTGCGAGGGTTGCGAATTGGGTTGGCTCTGGGCGGTGGAGCGGCTCGCGGGATGAGTCACCTGGGCGTACTGAAAGCGTTCGACGAAAGCGGCGTCGTGATCGACGGCATCGCCGGCACCAGCGTCGGCGCGATGATGGGCGTCGCCTATTGCTGCGGTTACTCTCCTGACGATGGAATCAAGCGATTCACAAAAGCGTTGACGCCGAAAGGCATCTTCAAACTGCTCGGCGACAAGATGTTCATGCTCTACAAGTACCGCACTCATTCGTGGGACGCGATGCTTCGCCCGCACTTCTTTGACTGGAAACTGGAACAACTGCTCGTTCCCCTAACGACCATTGCCGCGGATCTTGTTTCTGCTGAAGAATTCGTTCGCGAATCGGGCGACGCGGTAACGGGAATTTTGGAAAGCATCAATCTTGGTGGCATCTCCGTTCCCATTTGTCGCGATGGCATGGCCTTGGTAGACGGTGGCTACTTGAATAACGTTCCCGCTGATACGCTGGTCCGACAGGGAGCGGACTTTGTGATTTCCGTCGACGTTACCACGTCGATTGAAAAGCAGTTGGGCAAGAACACTCCTGACACGCCCACAGAGAAAATGAAAGCTCCTCGAATCAGTCAGGTGCTCAGTCGAATTCGTGAAGTAACGCAGAAGAACCTGAGCGTCATGGGAGCGGCTCACGCCGATTTTTCAATCGCTCCTGGCGTTGGGCACATCGATTTTGCTGATTTCAAGTCAACACCTTCGACGGCACAGATTGGCTACGATGCGGCAATGGAAGTCATGCCTCAATTGTTGAAGAAGCTGAATTGTCTCGATCCTGAACTGTTTCCGCTAACAGATTCCAACCGAATTTCTTCCGTTGCCGACATCCAACTCAATTGACGTTTGGACGGAAGTGACAGAGCGGATTGATTGGAACAAAAACAAAACGGTTGAAAGAAGTCTTTGCAGCTAGAAACCAAGCCCGAAAACTAACTGCAATGAGTCAAAACAATATGGAATCCGACCAGAGACTGCTACATGTTTTCACAACGAACTTCACTGCACTTGACATTGCCGAGTCACTGCCGATGTTTGATGAAGGCGTGCCAATAGAGGACGTCGAAAAATCGCTCAACGCTCATCAAGTTATTGGAGTCAGTCGCAACGGGTTCGTCGTTGGATATCGATGCCGTCAAGTCGAACACGGCAATTACTCGGACGCATGTGCGCTTTCTGAGGAACAAACGGTAGAGTCTTGGGAGCAATTCAATAGCGTCATCAAACGGTTGAAAGAAAACGACTTCGTTCTCGTTCGCGCATTTGGGAAAGTTTCTGGCATTGTGACTCGGGCCGATTTCCAAAAGCCGCCTGCGAGGATGTGGCTTTTTGGAATGGTGACAATTATAGAAATGGAATTGGAGAAACTGATTCAACGCCGGTTTCCGAACGAAGGTTGGACATCATTGGTTTCTCAAGGGCGGTTGGAAAAGGCTCAAGAAATCCGCGACCTTCGCGCAACAAAAAGTCAAACCGCAAGCTTGGCCAGCTGTTTGCAGCTGTCAGACAAAGGCCAGATCATTGCCAGTGACCCTGAGCTTCGCGAGCAGGCTGGATTCAATTCGAAAAGCCAAGGCAACAAGCACATTCGTCGTCTGGAATCATTGCGAAACTTGCTTGCCCATTCCCAGGACATCGTGTCCAACGACTGGGACACAATCGTTGGGCTTGCTGAAAGCCTCGAAGAAATCCTTAACTCCTCGGATGCAAGAAGTCTTGAATAAGGCTCTGGCGTTGTGCAACTCTTCGTGATTGACCTTCGCCAACTCCCGGTGATTCCCAGCTCAAACACAATTAAAAATGAACCAAGGAGCTGCAAGGCTTGCGAAAGAAAATTGGCATGATCACCAGTCGCCAACATTGGAATGTATCTGGCGACGAAGGCAAAAACTGCAATCCCGACCGTTGATGCAGCGACTCCGTAGACAACCAACCCGAAGCGAAAAACTCGATAATCGTCACGTTCCAAAATTGTCATCCCAATCGGATAAAGTCAGCGTTGAACCAGCGGATAGACCATGCTGAATTTTCAGTCAATCAAACACGCAAAGCGTACGCATTCTCGGCATGAGTTAATCACATTCATTCAACAACCAGCCGCAGCACATTTTCTCTTTGAAACAATATATAAACAATATATTGGAACTTTCTCGCAGCTGTGAAATAGCGTGGGCCTCCCCAAGTTACCGACGCCAAACGCGGTAAAATCTGAATAGACGTGCGAACCGACATCGCTAAGCGACGTAGCAAACAGAAGGTACGGCGATTCGTGGGTAACCAGTCGACAATTCGACGGTTTCCAAGCAGAATATCGTCCTGTAACAACGTTCCGTTTCTGAATCCCAACCCGGCCATCGATGTCCGAATCCACCACCACCGCTGCTGCTCCGCAGAGCAGCCCTGCCCCTTCGTCGGGCGACGCAAGCGGCACGCCGATGATCGAGGCGATTGGCCTCTCCAAATTCTATGGCATCTTCGCCGCGACACGTGACGTTTCGTTCACCGTCAACAAAGGCGAAGTCGTTGCTTTCCTAGGGCCCAACGGCGCCGGCAAAAGCACGACGATGAAAATGCTCACTGGTTACCTCTCTCCGTCGCAAGGCGTCGCGAAGATTGCGGGCCACGACATGAGCCACGATCGACTCGCAGGATCAAAGAACCTCGGCTACCTCCCAGAGACCGGACCGCTCTATCCAGAGATGACTCCTTACAGCTTGCTGGACTTCTTCGCAGAAGCTCGCGGCATGAACAAGAAAACCAAACGTAACCAAATCGAAAAAGTCGTCGACCTCTGTGCACTTTCAAGCGTCATCTACAAACCGATCAACAAACTCTCTAAAGGTTATCGACAACGCGTCGGGATGGCTCAAGCTTTGATCCACGAACCCGAAGTGTTGATTCTCGACGAGCCAACCTCTGGCCTCGACCCAAATCAGATTCGCGGCGTGCGTCAAACGATGACGCGGCTCGGAAAAGAAAAAACGATTCTTCTTTCGACGCACATCCTTCAAGAAGTCACCGCGATGGCCAGTCGGGTGGTGATGATCAATGAAGGTCGAAAAGTTTACGACGGACCAATCGATCAAATGGATCCGCAAGGCGTGGGCTTGGATCATGTGTTTGCCAATCTGACCGGACACGATCCGGTATCAGGTGCGAAACTGATCAGCGAAGAAGACTTGCCGCCGAGAAGAGATTCGGCCTCACAAAATCAAACCGAGCCAACAGAAGAAGAGCTCGAAAACGACGACGAGTCGATCGAGCACGAAAATCTGGAAGACGAGACAACGGAAGAGATTGATGATTAACACCATTCAGATTGCTGAATTCGTCTTCATGCTGGTGATCGACCTTTGCTTTTTGGTCGCGTTGGTGCTGTTGATGCTGCCGCTAGGCATTTGGCGACAAGCTGCGTTTGCGGTCATGAAACGTAACTTCGTCGGGTATTTCAGCAATCCAACCGGTTACGTATTCCTGTGCCTGTTCGTGCTGTTGACTTCCTTCGCAGCGTTCTGGCCGCACGAATTCTTCACGACCAACCTCGCCAACTTTGACCAGCTAAATAAATTCCTACCCTACATCATGCTGATCTTCATCCCGGCGATCACGATGAGCATCTGGGCCGAAGAACGTCGGCAAGGAACGGACGAATTGCTGCTGACATTGCCCGCGAAAGACTTCGATATCGTCATCGGAAAGTACTTCGCTGCCGTTTTGGTTTTCACCGTCTCACTGCTGTTCTCACAGCTTTCGAATTACGCCGTTCTGCTCGCCATGACCGGCGGCGAACTTGATAACCTCCTGCTGTTTTCGACTTACATTGGCTATTGGTTCGTTGGCGTCGCGATGATTTCACTGGGAATGGTGGCATCGTTCCTGACCAGCAACCTGACCGTCGGCTTCATTTTCGGAGCCGCCCTGAACGCTCCGTTGGCATTCTTTTCAAACTCGGACGTGATCCTCTCCAACGGAAGCTGGATTCAACGACTGTTCGACTGGTCACTGCTACAACGTTTCGAGCCGTTTGGTCGCGGGCTAATCAGTGCGTCTTCGATTTGCTACTTCTTGGGCATCGTCGTGATCGGTATTTACCTCAGCCTGATTTTGATCGGCCGGCGTCACTGGCTTGGCGGCCGCGACGGGACTTCCATGTTCTGGCACTACGTCTTAAGAGCAGCCTTCTTGGTCGCGATGGCGATCGGAGCGGTGCTCATCGTGCAGCACAGTCCGCTGAACCGTTTGCGAATGGACATCTCTGACAAAAAGATCAGCACACTTTCGGAATCAACCACCGCTGTTCTCAAGGAACTGGCTGAAAACGCGGACGGCAAGCCAATTGAAATCGAAGCTTACGTTGGCGGCAGCGTTCCCACCGAATACGTCAAAACAAAATACGACTTGGTCAACTTGCTTCGTGAGTTCGACGTGATGGGCGGATCACGGATCAACGTCAACGTTCATCAAGGCATTGAACCGTTCAGTGAAGAGGCGATTCTGGCCGAAAAGCGGTTCGGAATCCGACCTCAAAAAGTCCGGACGGAATCTCGCGGAGCCCCACGGGAAGAGGACGTGATCTTAGGCGTCGCCGTTTCTAGCGGCCAGCGACGAATCATCAATCGATTCATGGCTTACGGAATGCCGGTCGAGTACGAATTGATGCGTTCGATCAAAACAGTTTCGCGTGACCGACGCAAAGTCGTCGGCATCGTGCAGACAGATGCTCTGATCACCGGCGCCTCCATTCGCACTGGCGAACAAGTGGCTCGAATTCCAAAGCTGAAAATCATTTCCGATCTCGAGAAGCAATGCGACGTTGAGATCGTGGACGCATCCAACGAAATTTCACTTTTCACCGAAGCCGAAGAAGGTGCGGAGCCGCGACTTCGATACGACGTTTTGATGGTCGTTCAACCTTCCAAGATGACTCCTTCGGAAATGGAAAATTTGCTCGCCGCGTTAAAGGCTGGCCAACCAACGGTCATCTTCGAAGACCCTCATCCGGTTCAAGAAAGTTTCCCACAAGTCAAAGGAACTTTCTTGCCACGTCAATTCCGACGCAACGGAAACGAAACGGCAAATATTCAGGATCTCTTTGACTTGCTGGACCTCGATATCGACCGACGAAAAACCCAAGTCTCAGCAGATACAGAGATCTCGTCGCCGTGGCTTGTCTGGCAAGCCGCATCAGAAAATCCGTATCGTCTCGATCAAACATTGAATCGAGCTGGTGAAATGTTTGTCATTCGACAAGACGGAGCCACCGGATCAAAATTCCTTAATGACCATCCGGCAATGAATGGCATCGAAGAACTGTTCTTTCAGTTCACCGGAAACATCAAGCAAAAGCCAACCTCCCGCTTGACGTTCGAGGATCTGGTGAAGACAGGCCAGGCCGGACGAATCCAGTATTTGGAATGGTTGAGACATGCACGTATTCGTCCGAATCCGGACGAGCTTTCCAAGTCTCGCGGCGCGGCGAACGAGAATTTCGTTTTGGCTGCCCACATCAAGGGCGACAATTGGAACACGATGTCAAAAACGGGCGAAGGATCAAAGAACAACTTAAACGTCGTCTACATCGCCGACATGGACATCCTTGCGGACTACTTTGTCGACATGCGAAACGCACCAATTCGTGACAATGTTGAATACGTTTCGCAGAACATGAGCTTCGTATTGAATTTGCTCGATTCACTCAGCGGTGAAGATACGTTTCTGGACATTAGAAATCGACGCGTCAGTCACGTGACGCTTGCGAAGATCGATGAGCAATACGAGATCGCTCAGACCGAAGTCTTCAATGACGAAACTCAGATCCAGATTGAATACCAAACGGAACTCAATCAGGCCCGAGAGAAACTGAAGAACAAATTGAAGCCGCTTCAGGATCAGATCAAGAAGATGGAAGACAAAAAGAAAAATGGCAAGCCTTACGATTCGGCGAAACTGGCCGCCAAGAAAGCTTTGCTGGACACGGAAGTTCGTGAACAGCAACAACGGCTGCAAACGCGAACTCAGGAACTGAACATTGAGCGGGAAGAAAAGAAACGCAGCATTAACTTGACTGCCGAACTGAAGATTCAAAAGATCCAGCAGTTCTTCAAACTTTGTGCGGTTGTCGTCCCTCCAATTCCTCCACTGATCGTTGGCATCATCGTGTTCTTCCGAGGTCGACTGCGAGAACGAGAAGGCATCTCCAAAGCAAGACGACTGAAGTAGTACCAATCAATCGCACACCGTGCGAATAACACAACTTTAGCATTCGCACGCCGTGCGAAAACAACAACTGTAAAAATCGCACGCCGTGCGATGTACCAACGACTCAAACGAACCACATTTTCACTCAGGTAACCGATGAACGGTGCTTTCCGAACAACTGCATTTATGGGCTTGCTGGCCGCAGCAATGGTCTTTGGGGCGATTTACTACTACCCCAAGGCCGCAGAAATCATTGTCGACGCCAAGGTCAATCAGAACCTGTTTGAAACGTACGAAACCAACGACGTTCGAACCATTTCGATCATGCAATACAGCGATGAATCAAATCGAATTGAACAGTTTCGCTTGAGACGCAAAGGCGAGCGCTGGGTCATCCCCAACGCCGGAGACTTTCCTGCAACTCGCATCGCACGAATCGGCGAAGTCGCAAAGTCGTTGCTTGACCGAACTGTCCTTTCCCTAGCCACCGAAGACGAACAGGGACACGTCGACTATGGCGTCGTTGATCCATCGGAGTCCGGCAACAGCAGCCGCTCCAGCCTTGGAATGCGGGTCGATTTGCTCGACCGAAACAAAGGCGACATCGCAAACCTGATCATTGGCAAACCTGTTCCGGGCGCCAGCGATGGAGTTCCAAGACACTACGTTCGTATCCCTGGCCAACCTGCCGTCTATGAGCTTGAGATTCCGAAAAATATTTTCAAGACTCGATTCGAAGACTGGATCGATCCAAACTTGATGGAACTGCCGCCTCCAACATCAACCGAAGTCTCGATCTCTCAGATCAATGTTGACCAGTATCGCTTGGACCCGAAAAACATTGCTGACTGCAAACAACAACCGATCTCTCGGACCGTTTTCGAAATCGACAAAGCCAACGTGAAGAAGCCTGTATTCGAAGCATTCCTCGAAGGAGAATTCTCCGAACAGAAACTGTCGCCGGCTCAAGAATCGGAAGCCGCTTCGACATTGAGATCGTTGGGGAACATTCGGTACATCGACGTTGTTGGCAAACCAAAAGCAGCAGCCAAGATCCTGCGTTCACCTTCTGGGATTTCGGACGCGGCATCGTTCAAGCCACTTGAACAGTTCGGGTTCAGGATAAGCAATGAAGGAGCGATCGAAGCATCCAACGGTGAAGTCTCCGTCACCACAACCGATGGCGTTCGCGTTCGCATGCTGATCGGTTCACTTGCCCAACGGGCAGCCGATTCAGAGAATCTTGATTTGCATTTTCATGCGATGCTGGTTGCCTCGCTGGAGGATTCCAGTTTCGAGACTCCAACCAAACCAAAAGACGTGGCAAAAGATTCCGCTGAAAACAAGGCGTATCTACGAGCCATGGAAGAGTTGAACCGCAAGCGAAAATCTGCGGAGCTGCGAATTGACGGACTCAACAGAAATTGGTCGAAGTGGATTTACGTTGTTCCCGAAACGACCGTCAACGCGATTCGCCCTGACATTACTCTGTAGACTAACTTCCTGCGAATCGTGTTGAAGTAAGTCGGCCACTCTCGCCGACTTTATTGCCGGCAAGCTTCCGTCCTTCGTCTCATTAATCATCCAAAACGAAATTGTCTTCGAAGAACGTCCCTGAGAAATCGAACGACTGAGAGATTTGAAAGTTGTCCGGCATTTGGCTGACAATCTTTTCAGCCTTCACAGTAACTTTTTCGTGAAAGCCCGGAAGACGATTTTTCTTCCGCATGTATCGACTTGCGATCTCCAGATTCTCTGGTCGCAGACATTCGATCGAAAGACAAACAGAGACGACGCGATCTTCGTGCGACGTCGGCATCTCGTGACAGTTACTGCAAAGCTTGATCGCAGACGACTTTCCGCAACCACAGTTAAAACACACGGCGTTCATGATATTCAGTCGATTGAGTGGGTGATTAGGATTCATAAAACATAGTTCGCCCTAGAAGTGAGGTGGCAGTTTTCCTTGCAACAATTACCCCCACATTCGGCAAAACCGATACAAGGAGGCAAGGTTTCGACCCTTCAAACTGGACAACTTCAAGTTCTGACGTCTGGATTTCGAATTGAGTAGAACTGCGGCAGTGAATCGCAAACTGGACTGAGCAAGGGAAGCATCAAAGGAATGGCTACTACATTGGAATTCCAGGAGGTTGATGAAATTGGCGAAGGCACTTTGGATGTCATTGCAGAGGCCGATCGATTCAACACGTGGATGTACAAAACGATCTCCAGGCATGCGACTGGCAAGACACTGGAAATTGGAAGTGGCATTGGCAACATCTCGCAGTACTTCCTGAATGACGGCCATCAACTTATGGTCACGGACATTCGCGAAGGCTATTGCGAAAAGCTAAAGGAAAAGTTCGCCCGACATGACTCCTACTTGGGCGTTTTGAACATGAATCTTACCGATTCAGATTTCGAGCAAAAATTCGCGGACCAGCTCGGACAGTTCGACACCGTCTTTGCACTCAATGTCGTTGAGCATATCGAAGACGATCAGCTTGCTTTAGCCAACGCAAAAAAGCTGTTACGAAAAGGCGGAAGAGCAATCATTTTGGTACCTTCCTATCAAGCGTTGTACAACGGTTTCGATACCGAATTGGGTCACTTCCGACGATATACAAAGTCCAGCCTTAGCAAGGTTTTCGAAGCCAATGGCTTCCAAATAATTCACAAGCAGTACTTCAACTTCATTGGGATGTTCGGCTGGTTTGTTTCTGGACGGATCCTTGGCAATACCCAGATCCCGGAAGGCCAAATGGGACTGTTCAATACGCTCGTCCCGATCTTCAAAATTATTGATGCTGCAATCTTGAGCTCAGCCGGTCTATCGACCATCGTTGTCGGTGAAAAGCGGTAAGGACTAAAAGCGGCAAGGACCCTCAGCAGAAGGGTCAGCGAAATATCAATGCAGAAATGTTCCCCCTGCGAAACAAATTGATTTCCCTGAGTCCATTGGTGTGCGATATTGGATTGTGATTCCATTCGCTCCAATTGGGTAACAGCCATGCTTCGCATTCGTAATTTTCTATTCGGTGTTGCCACCTTCGTTTTCTTTGCGTCTGCAATCTTCGGCATCGCAACCGCTGGAATGCAAGACAACGCCGACGAAATGCGAAAATGGACTGCAGCCAATCAGAAATTTTCCATCTCGGCAAAACTATTGGCAGTTGACGATGGCAAAGTCAAGCTCGAAACAAAAGATGGAAAAATCCTGAACGTTGAGTTGGCGAAACTGTGCGACGCTGACAAAGCATGCGTCAAGAAGTTCTTGGAATCGGAAGACAATCCGTTTGCCGAACAAGCCAGCCCCAAACGTCATTCATCAAACCAACCTAGAGATTCGGAAGTTGAAGCAGACCCGTTCACCAACCGATCCCAACCCAGAGGTCGGCGCAAGAGAGATCGTTCAGGATTTGGAAACTCAACCAGGAACGCGGCGTCAGATTACAAGTTACCCAAAGCGGTGCGACTGAAATTTGGTCGGCGCAACATTCGACTCAAAAGTGAAGATTATGCTGTCGAAATTTCTCCTGCCGCGAAATTAAAATTTGATCGTGACACCATTGAGAGCAGCCCGCCACCAGTTCAAGACCGCTTCAAATTTCACAACCGTGTTGGCAGCTGGGCACTTTCACTCAACGAAACTTTTTTGGCAACGTCGGTTTCGAATCCGTTCGACAAGAAAGCTTGGGTGACGATCTACAATTTTTCAAAAGGAACTTCCAGTGATCCAATTGAACTTCCTTGGGAGAGAACGGAACTGCTGGCCGTGTCTGGTGATGGAAAGAAAATCCTGACAACCAATCACGATCCGAATTTGCCATCGCGATCCGATTTGTGGTCAGTCGATGAAAACAAGCTTGAGCACATTAGGGGCTGGAAAACAAAGGGCTTCCATGACCACGATGGAATCGAATTTAAATGTGCCACGATGGTTGATGACGAAAGAATTCTTTCAGCCGGAACACAAACAGCACTCTGGAACGTCAACTCCAACTCTGACGAATACGCTTCGACGGCAAAGATGGCTGGCCGCACGCCACAACTGACACTGTCACCGGATCGCAAATCGTTCGCCGCCGTCGCAAACGGAAGAATTCACATTCTGAACATTCTTTCGGGCACTGTCGAAGGCACACTTGCGCGACCCGACGACGAACCTGAATCCGCTTCGGATTGGCAAGAAGTGGCGTTTTCACCTGATGGAATCTACTTTGCAGCCCGGCGAGGGAACGACCTGACGATTTGGAATCTGAATAATGGAAACGTAACTGATCAGTTCGCGGTGCTAACTTCGGGCGGACTTACATGGATCGACAGTCGATATATTTTGCTCGGCGGAGCGCTTCACGACATCGATCTTCGCGCGGTCGTTTGGAAATACAGTGCCAGTTCCAGAAATCTTGTGCCACTGTCCGATGGCCGAATTCTATTCGTTGACAAAGCAGGTGTCTCGCTAATTGAATTGCCGCATGCCGATCTGGCGGACCGGATCGAACAATTTGAAGATGATGAATTGCTGGTCCTACAAGAGGGCGACACGGTCGGCTTGGACCTTACGGGCTTGAAAAACGTCAACGCAGATGCAAAGAAACAGATCAGGCAAACGTGGACCGACAAGCTGGAGGACGCGGGCGCCAAAGTTCGTTCTGGCAACGATTTTGATCGGGTCGTTCGTTTCAAAGTTAGTGTCGACAAAGAAACGAACACGGAAGTCCGCGACTTCATGAGCCCGTTCCCAATGGGAGGGCCGTTCGCGAAAAGCGGCGACAAGGTCAAATACCAGGAGAAAACGGCCAGCATCGAACTGGTTGTTGACGGAAAGACCCTATGGAGAACTTCCAGACGATTCGCACCATCCCCCATCGTGATGCACATGCGAGATGGTGAAACACCTCAACAGCACGTGAGTCGAGTCACCAAGGTTGATACGAGTTTCTTTACTTCTCGGTTCATTCCCGAAGGGCTCTGTTCACTGCCGCCAGAGCTTGTCGGCGAAAGCAGAATTACTTTGCGTGGTGTCGAATAGCTAAGACTATTCCACGGGAACGACTGGGAGAGTCGTGATATTTTGGCCGAACACGAACCATGCGACCAGAACACCTCTTAACGTCCAACAGACGGTTCGAATCCAATTCGTATCAACCAAACGACGATGAGCATCCGCATCGAAAGCGATGTTGAGTTTTGCGTGACAGGGCACCTGCAAAAAAGCTGTGGATAACCAGACGACGAACAGCAGGATCAAGGCCACCCAAACCCACGTCGCCGAAACGCCTTTCGGCAAATAGCTCAACAGCAGAATCGCCGTAACGATCTCGATAATCATTGGCACGCCAACGACCGGTGTGATGTAGCGCTCGTGCAGCTGTTGATATTCAACGTAGTTTTCGGCGGAAACGTTGGCGAACAAAGGGTAATGCACAACTTGCACCATCCAGATCAGGCCAACCATATACCAAGTCGAAATCAGATTGAGGCAAAGGATAAAGTTGGCCATGGCTAATACTCACTCACTCGCTTGCGCTTTTTGATGTTGCGCATTTAAGTTGGGATTTCTTGTTTTACATGACAATACACGTGAAAATTGAAAAATACGAAGCGTTGCAATACAAGCCCGACGCGCAAGCGAGGGATCGGGAAATCCTCGGAAATATTCCCTCGCTTGCGCGTCGGGCTTGTATTTGCGCAACACCAAAACTTGCGCTTCGTGCTTGTATTGTTACAGGCCTTTGAAAATCTTTCGGCCAATCGATGGGTGGTAAACCGTCCAGGGGCTGCTTGGATTAACGTCGTCCTCAATCAATTGTTGAAACGAATGCAGCTTTGCGTCGAGGCTATCAAGGTAGTGGAGCGCGACCGCTTCGAGCGTCATCGGCACTTTCGGACTACCAAACTCAAGCGTGCCATGATGGGACACGATCATGTGGCGTAGTTGATCGGCGATGTCGTTGGGAAACGGATTGCCTGATTGCTTTTCCGTTTCGGCAAGTTTCTGATCCAGAATCACAACGCCTTGCACCATGTGCCCAAGCAGCTGCCCTTGATCGCTGTAACCAAGATCAGGCGAATAGGTGAGCTCCCGAATTTTCCCAAGGTCATGCAAGAACGTGCCGAACACCAACATGTCTTCGTCAAGCTTCGGATAGCGAGGCGCCACTAGCAACGCAACTTCCATCAAAGAAAGCATGTGCTCAAGCAATCCACCGTGATAGGCATGATGATTCTTGACTCCCGCAGGCGCCCGCTTGAGCATGCTCATGAATTCTTCATCCACCAAAAAGCACTCTGCAAGATTTCTCAAATGTTCGTTTTTGAGCGACCGTAGAATCTCCGCGACGCGAGCGACCATCGTCTCGAGCTTCTGCGTGGAAAGCGTGATGAAATCTGCTTCCTCGATCCCGTCACTACTGGCCTTTTTGACTTCGCGGGCAAGGACTTGCATGGTTCCGTTGTAAACCTGCGCTGCCCCTTTGATCGTGACGAAATCGCCGTTCTCGAAACCATCAAAGTGCTTCTGCTGAGCGTTCCAGAGCATCGCCGTTAGCGATCCAGTGCGATCACTGACTCGCAGCTGCAAATAAAGATTGCCGTTTCGGTTGGTTCGCAGTTGCTTCTCGGAAGCCAGAAAGACTTGGTCGAGGTTTTCGCCGTCGGCCAGCTCATTAACAAATCGTCGAGTCATTTTGTGCTGCTGTATAGATTGAGTGGGTTTGGCTGGCATTCTATTGGCAGCGAATTTAACTCACAAGTGTCAGCACTAGCCCACGCACGGAGCCTACCGCCCGCGAACCTAAGCGAATAAAATGCGGTCCCGGTTCAGTATCACACACGTTGCTTTTGCAGAAATCGAAGCTTTTCAAATGGCAAAAAACAAAACAGCAATCACGCCAACTCGCGAACAAGATTATCCAGAATGGTACCAGCAAGTCGTTAAAGCCGCCGATCTGGCGGAGAATTCGCCCGTTCGCGGCTGCATGGTGATCAAGCCTTGGGGCTACGGGATCTGGGAAAACATGCAGCGTGACCTGGACAAGATGTTCAAAGACACCGGTCACGAGAACGCTTACTTTCCGCTTTTCATCCCAAAAAGTTTCTTGGAAAAAGAAGCCGAACATGTGGAAGGCTTCGCCAAAGAGTGTGCTGTCGTCACGCATCATCGGCTTGAACCGGGACCAGACGGCGGCCTCGTGCCAGCCGGAAAACTCGAAGAGCCACTAATCGTAAGACCGACCAGTGAAACCATCATCGGATCGATGTTCGCGAAATGGGTTCAGTCCTATCGCGACCTTCCGCTGAAGATTAACCAATGGGCCAACGTCGTTCGCTGGGAGTTGCGGACTCGACTGTTTCTTCGGACAGCAGAATTTCTGTGGCAAGAGGGCCACACCGCTCATGCAACCGAAGACGAAGCGTTGGAAGAAACGCGTTTGATGCTGGACGTGTATGCGGACTTTGCCGAAAACTTTATGGCCATGCCGGTCATCAAAGGCGAGAAAACCGAAGGCGAAAGATTTCCAGGCGCTGAAATGACGCTCTCGATCGAAGCCATGATGCAGGATCGCAAAGCGCTGCAAGCTGGTACGTCTCACTTCCTTGGCCAGAACTTTGCCAAGGCTCAAGAAATTTCCTTCCAGGATTCTGCAGGTGGCGAATCGTTTGCGTGGACAACTTCGTGGGGAGTTTCAACGCGTTTGATCGGAGCTCTCATTATGACACACAGCGATGACGATGGCTTGGTGTTGCCACCGAAGCTTGCTCCCAAGCACGTCGTAATCATTCCGGTTCTCAAAGGCGACGACACAGAACAACAAGTGCTGGACTACTGCGAGTCGCTTCGCAATGAGGTTCGCGAGTTGCAGTTCGCCGGTCGGCAAATCGAATGCTGGATCGACAAACGCGACGTGCGTGGAAAGAAGTGGGACCACGTCAAAAAAGGCGTTCCTATCCGCCTGGAAGTTGGACCACGCGATATCGAAAAGGATAGCGTTTTCATGGCACGGCGCGACGAAGGAAAAGCAAGCGGCATCGGCCGCGCTGAAATGCTCGCATCGCTGCCAGACGTTTTGCAACAGATGCAAGATGGTCTTTTCGAACGAGCGCTTCAAATGCAAAAAGAGAACACCAAAGAGATCAACGACTTGGACGAGTTTAGAAAGTTCTTCAAGGGTGACAAACCGAGCGGCTTCGTATTGAGCCACTTTGTCGACGGTCCGGAGATGGAGGAAATTCTCAAGCCACTAAAAGTCACGCCGCGATGCATTCCGATAGCGGACAATGACACGCCTGGGAAATGCATCTTCACGGGCGCCGACACCAACAAGCGCGCTGTCTTTGCGAAGGCCTATTAATCGATGGCCCCAATTCGCCAATTTCGTCCCGTGCTACGAGTACTGGCGGTTTCCAGTCGGCACGTTGAAGCATTCGATTGGGCGATTGCGAAAGCGACCGAAAACTGGGGACCGATCGCCATCGCAAGCGAGCGATTCGACTTTTCGGAAACCAGCTACTACACCAAAACGATGGGCGAAGGTCTGCAAAAGCAATTGCTTGCTTTCGTGGAGCTGATTCCACAAGACGAAGTCGTCGAGTCCAAGCATGACTCCAATGCCTGGGAAGCCGAATTCGAATCGCTGCGTTCGTGGGAAGAATCACGTCCAATCAATCTCGATCCGGGTTACGTCACCGAAGCGAAACTGGTCCTCGCGACGACAAAAGATCGCGATCATCGAATCTATCTTCGCAATGGAATCTTCGCCGAAGTGACTTTGTTTTATCAAGGCCTTCGTTGGCAAGGCAGTCGCTGGACTTATCCAGACTATTTGCGTGAGGATGTTCACGAGTTCATCAATCGTTGTCGTGAATGGCTCCGTGATCGTTACGCAGAGATGGCAACGGAACGTTAAACTTGAAGAGCACCGAAGAGCACCGAAAAAAAGCCCGGCCATCTCCGATAAAGAGAGAAGACCGAGCTTCGACAAGGTAATCGCTGCACCCGCGAGGGGCGGTTGATTGAAATGTCTTTTGGCAGTGCGGTTAGGCGGCTTACCCGCGCCCCATAACACTCAGCAGAGCAAAAACGACTCCCACAATTCCAAGTACGAAACTAGGAAAGGTCATCCCGAACCAGAGCGCGACGAGAGAGCCGACAAGTGCGAGCAAACAAACGACAACTTTGAGTAGAAAACTCTGTTTCTTTGCTTTGATGCTACTGTTTCGGACAGCGTTTCGACTGCTCGAATTGGCGATCTCCCGGAGCTTGTCGTAGTTCTCTGGACGACTTGCTCTGTGAGTCGGGACAAACTCTTCAGCTGAAAGAACGGTGTCAGCAGGATCCTGTTCAGGCGTCGTCGCTGCGGGTGCTGCATCGCCACTAGGTGCTGATATAGGTGAAGGAGCCGCAGGTGCGGTAGTTCGATTCAATAGTCGATCCATATACGCTTGGATGTCATCTTCCGCACCCGCACCAGGGGCTGGCTGTTGCGTTGACGTTGGTGTTTCCGGTGCTTCCGCAGCTTGTTCAACTGTCGCGTCCATATTTGCGAAAACGGGAGACATCGGAACGCCCATTTCAGAAGGCATTGAATCAACTGATTGCGAAACCGCGGTTGATGCCGCTTCGGGCTCAGCTGCCATTTCATCGGCACCGGGAACCTCAATGCCCATGTTGCCGAGAACGTCGGCGACACTTGTCGGCTTCATAGCCGGTGGCTCAACGACTCCGATTGGCTCCTCAACGACTGCGACTGGCTCCTCAACGACTGCGGCTGGCTCAACAACTGGGACTTCAACTGCCTCCGGCGGTGCGACTGGTGATTCGGTTGCACTGACGATCGGAGTCGAAACTTCCGCCGGTGCTTTCGCACTTTCCAACTCAAGCGACGAAACAAGATCATTCAGCTGGTTTCGCAAATCAGATGGCAATTCTGAAAGTGCATCATCGTTTGCTGGTGAAGTCGATTCTTCAACAACCGTATTCGGAGCGACTGGCTGTGGGACTGAGGTTGGTGGAACAACAGCTTGTGGTGCAACAGCTTGTGGTGCAACAGCTTGTGGTGCAACAGCTTGTGGTGCAACAGCTTGTGGTGCAACAGCTTGTGGAGGCTGTGGCACGACAGCTTGCGGAACAACCGGTTGAGGAACAACTGGAGCTGCAGACGTTACTGGCACCTCGACTGCGGCTGGAACGGCTGCTGGAATCGATGCGACAGGCTCCGGGTTTGTTGCGACTAAGTTTTCTGACATTGAGTTCTCCTTGCCAGTTTTTGGCTGTGTTTCATGTACGAATGACTCGACATCATTCGTAACTGTCGGTTGGGCAATTGATGAACTGTCGGTCGTATTCGCAATCGCGGATTCGATCTCTCTACGTATATTCACTGCAAAATCGACCTCCTCTGCGGGCATTGGCGGTGCCTCCGAAGCATCAGCAGTCAATTCAGCGGCGACCGCGGGTTTTTCAACTGGCGAACTTGGCGTTGCCGAACTTGGCGTTGCAATACTGCCGACGCTCGTCACTCCAAGTCGTGCAAAAATTGACTCTAGCTCTTCTAGCTCAGAGTCAAGGTTGGGCTTCGCATCTTGCGAATCTGAAGTTTCAACCGCCTCTGGATTCGGTGACAAAGGACTGAAGAAGACTTCTTCCTTCGGTTCGACTTGCATGGGATCCTGCTGAGGAACAACAGAACTATCAACTGAGCTATTTTTAGAGTGCAACATTTTGGGTGCCACAAAGTTAGGATTTCTATCGAAGCCAATTGGCTGCGTGGTAACTGCTTTTACTTCAATTTGAGTTGAGCACGGCAAGTGGATCTGATCTCCAACGCTAAGCCACTTCACAGAGGTAGGTTCTCCGTTCACCAAAACCTTTGCGGTGTAGCTTCTAAGTGCCGTGCCGTGAGGTCCATTGAAGATGGCGCAACAATCGATGTGTTGTTCATTGTGAACGGTGCGTATTAAGCACTTGTCGTGATTGATCGCAAGCGGCGAGGCATCGCCTGCACGCTGCAAAATCACTTTAGGATGGAAATGATTCATCGGGGTATCGCTGTGAATTGACCTTGTCTGTCATTTGACCTTGTCTGTCATATAACAACTCATTCGAGTCACAGAGATTTAGCTTCTGTTTATCGAATGGGCAAGTTTTTACAGTTGAAATCATCTCCAAGCTCTTTCTGCTTCCCGATTCCGATTCCAAGCCCGAATAACCCGCACATTCGGTACGGGAAATTACTTCTGGCGCGATTGGACGGTAAACCACGCTGACGGCCGATCGCACTTCTTGCCCACTCCGAATTTTTAATAAAAAACGAATCATCAGTTAGCGGCGTACTATGTTTCGACGGCCCCAAAGGCGTTTAACTTAGAACACCACGAGACAATTCAGTGAAACGAAAACAATTCATCGAAGACGTTCGACTGCAGCTATTGAAGCGACGCGAAGAACTCCTGAACAACGTTTCTGGACCGGACAGCCAACTACGTTCGTTGGGCAGATCGACCGAACTTGGCGACTCTGCCGATCAGGCATCAGACAGTTTGGCGAGCGAAATCAGCGCGAAATTGGCTGATGTCGAATTTCGTGAAATCGCCAACATCGATAAAGCGATTGCCCGAATGAACGATGCCTCTTACGGCGTTTGTGAAGGATGCCGCAAGAATATCCCACTCAAGCGACTCGAAGCGATTCCTCACGCGAGCGTTTGCATTAGCTGCAAGCAACTCGCTGAAGAGCACGGCGTGGAGGAAGGATCGACAGCCGATTGGCCATCGATATTGGGGTCAAATGACTCTGTTTCCGATCCAGATGCCAGCGTTTCCTGATTAGTACAATCCAACGCCACTCGAAGCCAAAACCACCGTTTCCCTATTTTTATAGTCGAAAATTGACGTCTCACTCGTTATCTTCGACCCAACGATTGACATCATGCGTAGCACCTTGCAAGCCAGAACCCAACCTGTAGATTTCATTTTGAACTGCACTCAAAAATCATTCTTCATTCTTGGAACGTGTGTCGCCGTCTGCGCGGCTTCATTGGTTCTCGATAGCAATGTTGCTGACGCGCAAACATCAACTCAAGCAACGCTCACATCGCGAAAAGAGCCGCAACCGACTCGCGAAGCGCTGTACAAAGATCTTGAGTCGAAAGCAGCATCGTTCGAGAAGCAATACGAACTGATCAAACAAATCGTTCGTACGGTTCAACCAACCGTTGCTCACATCGAAGCAAAAAAACGACAGGCTGCGAACTCATCCGACACCAGCTCCAAATCGGATCGACGCGTCGTCGTGATCGAAGAAGCCGGCGCCGGAGTTGTCATCCAATATCGCGGACGAACTTACATCATCACGAACTACCACGTGATTGAGAGCTCAGGAATCAGCGACATTCGCATCGAATCTGACGGGATCGTTTACTATCCGACTCGGGCAATGCACGACCGTGCGACCGACCTTTCAGTTTTGGAAGTCAGCAAGCGTGGTCTTACGCCCGCTAAACTTGGCAACAGTCGAGAAGCAGAACTTGGTGATTTCGTAGTCGCCATCGGTAGTCCGTTCGGCTTGAGTCACTCGGTCAGCTACGGAATCGTCAGCGCTCTCAATCGTCACGACCTTGAACTTGGCCCCCAAGGCGTCAAGTATCAGGACTTCCTGCAAACAGACGCAGCCATCAATCCAGGCAACAGTGGTGGACCGCTGATGAATCTTCGCGGAGAAGTCATCGGGATCAACACCGCGATCGCCAGCAACAGCGGTGGCAACGACGGGATTGGTTTCGCAATCCCAATCAATATGGTGATGCGAATCGTCAGTGACTTAATCGATTTCGGCGAAGTCAAACGCGGTTTCCTTGGCGTGCAACTCGATGCAAGGTATTCGAGCGAACGAGCCAAACAACTTGGGCTTGATCGCAGCTATGGTGCACTTGTGACCAGCATTACACCTAATTCGCCAGCCTCCGCTTCTGAGTTGCGAGTCGGCGACGTGATCCTCGAGTACAACAACCGTCGCATTCAGAACGATTCACATTTGGTAACCCGAGTCAGCCTCAGCACTATCGGCGAAAAAGTACCAATGCGAATCTTCCGTCGTGGATCCTACCAAACGGTCTACGTCGAGATTCAGAATCGCAGCCAATTTCAGCGATAGCGTACGACGGGCAGTTCCACTACGCCATTCGTTGTTGCGATCGTTTCGATTTGAGCAAACGTGCTCGATGAGCTTCGACAATGGCTCTGATATCGCGAATTGATTTTCGCTTTATTGACTTCTTTGCTTTCAGATCGTCACGAGCTTCCTTTTTCGTGGTCAGCCGACAGACAATTGCGTTGCCCCGTTTACCGACCTCTTTTGCGGTTCCCGTTTTGCGCAACACGTAGGCAATCTTCTGTGCTTCGAATCGCCGCAGCGAAAGCGCCTTTGCCAACTCTCCGGTATCCCACTCTTTAGGAAGTTTCGGCAACAGTTTCTGCAAATCACAAACGGTCGAAAACTCATGCGACTCCAACACGTCAACGATCGCGCGATCCTGCACCACGAAATTTCCCTTACGACGCCATCGCTTTCTCCCCTGTCCCGGAAAACGAATCTCTTCAACGGTGATTAATGGCACGATCATCTTCAAGTTTGGATGCGGGAAAACCTCGGTGAAGTAAATTAGCTCTTCGAAGAAACCAAGAATCGATTGTCGCTTCGGGCTCCAGCGTTCGCTGCTGACGCGGCCGTTTTGACGGACCAGCTTCACAAGCTTCTTGCGTGCAACGACTGGCTTCACGACGTCAACCAAGTAACCTTCTTCGCACAAGTTAAGAATTTTTCGACGGATCGAGGAAAGTCCGCTGCGTTGAATTTCGACTAGACGTTTTCCGTTGACGACATCGATGCGATATCGGCCAAGCTTAACCTCGATGTGAGAATCTTCCTCGCGGTAGATTTCCTTCAATTGATGATGCAGCGTGTTTTCCACAGTTGCCTATCCTAACTCTGTTATTCACTGCTTCCTTTTCGTGAAAAACAGCTCTCAATACAAGCCCGATGCGCCAGTTTTGGAGTTACGCATTTAAGATGGAATTTCGCATTTTACTTGGTGAAACACGTGAAAATTGAAAAATGCGAAGCATTGCAATACAAGCCCGACGCGCAAGCGAGGGATCGGGCAATCCTCGGAAACATTCCCTCGCTTGCGCGTCGGGCTTGGTGTGAGCCGCAGGTGTTGTTGGCTCAGTCATTTTAACAGTGCGAACTCACCAGAAAGGTAGCTGGATGAAATCAAATCTTACCCGAGCGGGTCCAAGCCCGTTTGGAAATCTTCAC
>CALLUY010000149.1 GCA_938010615.1 uncultured Pirellulaceae bacterium
CCCGTTTTTGGCGGGATGCTCGTCGAGCTGGTCACTCTGTTTGTCGTCCCAGTCGTCTACTGCGGGTTTTTGGAAATGAAAATGAAAGGCGGTCTGCGCGACAACCGCTTTTCGATCGTGGCACCAGACGAAGAGACCGTCGCGGCTTAGAATATATTCGGCTATTTCTGATAAAGGATTGACATGAAATCTCTAACTACAAATCTGATCACAGCGTTCATCGCGGCACTGCTACTCGTGTCGTCGTCTCACGCTCAAGAAACTGAAAAGCAACCGAACCTAACAGACAACGACCGCTTGCAAATCGCCGTTCAAAAGATCTGTCCTGTTTCTGGCGGCGAACTCGCCACAATAAAGGAACCGATCAAAGTTAAAGTTGGAGAACAGATTGCCTACCTTTGCTGCAAAGGTTGTCAGGACAAGAAGTTGGACGCAAAACACTGGGGCACGATTCAACAACGCATTTCCGCCGCGCAAGGTATCTGCCCGATCATGGAAAAACCTGTCGACGCGACGATGAAATCAACCGTCGTCAACGGTCAGCAAGTGTTTGTATGTTGCCCGCCCTGCATTCCAAAAATCGAGGCTGACGTCGAAGGCTCGTTGAAAAAAGTCAACTCATACTACGCCGCGTTCACTGCCAAAGAACGTCAAGCTGCAAGCGACAAGATCCACGCCTCCGCCCAAGGCATTTGTCCTGTTACTGGAAAAGAACTCGACTCGATGGGCGAGTTCGTCAAAGTCAAAGTCGGTGAGGAAGTCTCCTTTCTTTGCTGCAAGGGCTGCGTTGGCCAGAAGATCAAGGCCGAACACTGGAAGACAATTCAAACGAATCTTGCCACTGCACAAAAGATCTGCCCCGTCATGGAGCAGCCTGTCGACGCGACCATGAAATCAACCGTCGTCAACGGCCGCAAAATATTCGTCTGCTGCCCACCGTGCATTCCAAAGATTCAAGCCGATCCATTGAAGTTCATTGACAAGCTAAATGCTCAGATAACAAAGACCGAATCAACACGAAACGAAAGCGGGCGCCTCGAGTGAAATTGGAACAGGGCATCATCAAGGAACCCTCAGCCATGGTTTGTCGTCGCACTGGTTTCCGAAGGAAGTCAACAAGTTGCCGGCATCAAATTTATAAAAATCGCCATTGATTCCGCTGGAGTCGTCGCAATTTCCGTATACAGCGTTGTCGGTTTCATAGAACGAGACAACAAGCCGAAACCCTTTTTTGGCAGGCACGTCCAATTGCCTAATAGCTCAATGAGTATCTCAATTTTTTTTCTGACAGTTTGCGAATCGACCTCCAGTCGTAGAACTTCTTCGTTGTTCGCTTCAGGCCAGAAATCTGCGCGCGAACTTTGGCTAAGCGTTCGGAATCGGATGCGGTCGCAATTGATAATCGTTTTCAACTGCTTCATCCTTATCGGCAGTCCGTTTCGCAGCAGCTTTCTTCCTCCAGCCAATCGAAAAGCAAACTTTGGCGTAATTGTTGATAGAGTTTTGGGTCTTGCTCGCGGATTCTACGGTACCGTTTTTTCTTGCGAGGAAATCGTGTGCCAATCATTAGCACCAATGACGCAAATTCGTGCAGTTCGCCGTCTTTTGAATCGTAGAAACCCTTGATCGTCTTTAAGTTCTTGGCTGAGATGTTTTTCTGCAACAGGAAGTCACCCAAAGTCATTTTCGCGTTCATGATCGCAAGTTGCTTTTTGTTTTCTTCCTTGGGCCGTTGCAAACACTCGTGACATAAGCCCTGATGGCGGACGGATGCATTGAAGCAGTACTCACACATCCGGTGTTGCCCGCGTTTCTTTCCACTTTGTCTTCTTGCGTAAGCGTGTGGGTTCATTTGTCGCCGTTACGTCCAAAGAGATTCAAGTTTGGTAATCCATTCATCAAAATGGGAACACTTTTCTCGCAAGTTTGGCATTCCAATTGAGCCCGCAAGTTGTCGATTTCGTGTATTTGGGAAACTCTTGAATGATTCTTCTTGAAGGGCAAGTTTCGTAATTGTCATTGATTAACTCGATGTTTCCAAACTTGGTTACGACTGAATGAAGCGATTGGATTTGCTTTTCGCAGTTCTCAAAGAACTCGCCAAATTTCTCCACTTGAGCGAATAACAAAGTTTCGTATTCATGTAACTGAATGTGTGCAATAAACCTGTGATCCGCTATGTCGTCTTGAAAAGCTTGCTCAAGGATTTCAACGTAAGCTTTTGCCTGTCCCGGCAACTTGTTTGCGGTTGTAAGGCTCGGAAACGTGTTCGGTAAGCGATACAGATCAATCATGCTAGTGACATAGGTTTCGTTTCCTCTGATTGAATTCAGGATGTTTCCGATTTGCCGCTTACATGATTCGTAGGATTTGATGCCGCCCCTAAACACTTCGCCACGCTTTTCACTTGTGATGAATGTAATTGGCATTACCTCTCCATCGCGATTTGGAAAAACTGCAACTTGCAGTAGGTCGCTGCAAAATCCCGCTTCGGTTTTGCCTTCGCACATCACATACAGTTTCTTCATTAGTACGGCCCGCCACCAACCACGTTCTTCTCCCAGACTTCACCGAGTGAGTACTGCTCTAGCCATCCGCTGAGTTGCCCTTCATCAAGTCGTTCGAACTTTGAGCGACCTTCATGCATGTCGGCAATCAAGACATCTTCGGGTGAAAAATGGTCAAGAAACACGGGCGATTGAGTTGCCAAAATCAGTTGGCAGTCATTCGATGCCGCCTTTGCCAGACCAGCTAGTATTTCCAAGGCTGACGGATGAAGACCAAGTTCAGGTTCATCGAGCGCAATCAACAAAGGGAGCATCTCCTCTGGCTGTGAAAGTAAAGTGGCGAGCGCCATGAAACGGATCGACCCGTCCGATAGTTGGTGTGCACCAAGTTCATAATCACTGCCCCGCTGGAACCACCGAAGATCAATTCGATTATGGTCTAACCGAGATGGCTCAAGTAAGAATGAGTGAAATGCCGGAATCATCTGCCGAACGGTCTGGGTAACTCTATTAAAGAGTGCCGGGTAACGTTTTTGGAACAGCAGCAGGATCGTTGCGAGGTTGTCGGCATTTGGAAACAGAAAACGGTCGTGGCGCAGGTCTGACGAATGCCGAACGCTTGCGTTTTCTGATGTGTCGTGAAAATGAAAAAGCCGACAACGTCGAAGAAACTGAAGAGCGACTTTGCAGGTTATGTCGTCGTCAGTTACTGCGTCGATCAAATTGGATTCTGTATGCCCGGCGCCAAGTTCTTTAACAACCGGGCTCGAGAAGCCGTCTCGTAAAAACTCAATTCGTTCGTTCGTAAAAATCAGCGAGTCGCCAGCAGCGGCCGCCCAGCTTGCGAAGTACGTCGTCAGCCCATTTTCGGCTTGAAAGGTTAGCTCCATTTCTGCAGTTGGGCTATTCTTCTTACCTAAATGTAATAACGAATCCGCGCCACCGGACTTCCCAACGTAGTTTCGAAAGCCCGGCTCGTGAGCGAACATCTCGTTAAGCATTTTGAAAAGCGAAATCAGATTTGACTTTCCTGCACCATTAGCCCCGACGATGACATTCAGATGTTTAAGTTCAATTGTCTGGTTTTGAACTGACTTCCAATTGGTCAGTTTGATTCTCTTTAGGTATTGCATGTCTAACTTTTGGTGTGCTTCCACGTTCTGTTGTAATTTCACCAACGATGTCCCGCGTTAGCCGTTAAAATCTCCACGATTATTCATCCAGCAATCGTGCAAGTGACTTGGCAAGCGTCCGCAGAATGGTTGGGTCTGGCAAATCAATCCTGAGTTGCATCGCTCCTGTCGATTCGTCGCGATCAACGCACTGTTCAAGTTGCTCGGCTAAACGATCAACTTTGGCGTTGGCTTCATTCGCC
>CALLUY010000150.1 GCA_938010615.1 uncultured Pirellulaceae bacterium
CCGAGAGGCATCAAGGTTGAGATCGACTTCATCAACAGACCAGGAATCATTGAGACCAAGAAGCGTACGGTAGTGTTGGCTAAGTTCTTTCATCCCAAAAGGATACAAAAATCCCGGCCTTCAAGCCAACTGCCACTAAAAACCCGGAAGAACCAATTATTTTGTTCGTAAGAAAATGGCAACAAACGCATCTAAATCGCAAATAACTTTTTGGAGCAGTACGTTGATCGATTTTCAAACCAAAGAAGTCACTGATTCGTTGACGATCGTCAAACTAAGCGGAAAACTGAACGAGGTGACCCGTTCATACTTTTTCCAGTGCATCGGCGACACGCTTGACGGCGGATGCAAGCAAGTGGTCGTCGACTGCAACGGTTTGGGAATGCTTGGCAGCGCAGGACTTGCGTCACTCATGTTGGCTCGCAAACATGCCAGAAAAAAAGGTGGACGGATCTTTCTGACTCACGTCAATTCGGTCATTGCAGATGTCCTTGCGAAAACAAACTTGAACAAATTGTTGGCAATCTATCCCTCGACGGCATCGTTGTTGGACACGATCAAGAAAGGCGAACTCGCGAATTCCTGATAGGCGCGTCTCACTATTGGGTTAGTTAACTCAACTGTAAGTTTTAATTCAAAATCAAATTGGCCTCCCATGCTTTCTCATGCGGAGGTCTTTTTATGCGCGCTGCCGAACGACGACTGCTATCAAATTTAGCCACGTTAGCCAACTAACAAGTTGAGTTTTTCTCAGTAAGGAACTCGGAAAATGGTGCTCTCAATGTCATCAAGGCAATCAAGTCATTTGCCACAAACAAATCATCAAATCGAATCTTCGAAAGTATAAAATGAAAAATACAAACATCACCCGCCGCGTCGCTTTCAGTTTCTTCACCATCGCTGCACTTGCTGTAAGCTCAACTGCCATGGCTCAGTCGGCTCACAATATGAGCAAGAGCACGATGGGACAGAAGACCGCCATGCAAGCTCAACAGCAAGTCGAAGTTGGCCTCGAAGGTTACTGTCCGGTTTGCGTCATCAAATACGGCAAATGGGTAAAAGGAAAGACCGAGCACAACGCGACGTTTGATGGCGTGACCTACTATTTCCCAAGCAAAGACGTGCGGGATATGTTTCAAAAAGATCCTGCGGCTTACGTGCCGGCCCTTGGTGGCGACTGCATCGTGTGCCTAGCAAAAGCTGGCAAGCGAGTCCCGGGTGACATTCGATTCGCCGCGTTGAACAAAGATCGACTCTACCTTTTCCCGAGCGATAAAGAACGTCAAGTCTTCAATAATTCGCCTGATCAGTTTGCGAACACTGATATTGCCGTTGATGGAAAGTGTATTGTTTGCAAAGTCAAAGCCGGTAAAGTTGTCGACGGATCGCCTCGGTTCACGGCGCTTCATGACGGACTTCGCTACCTGTTCCCATCGGATCGTGAACGCCAGGCTTTCGCCGCGTCGCCTGCCGAATTCGTCGCAGCAGACTCCCGAATGAGGGAGCACTCCATGATGCGAAAGGGAGATTCCATGCAGAAAGATTCTAAGGAAATGATGACGTCAACTTCCTTGATTCGAATTCAGGGAACCACAGCATGTGCCGCTTGTGAGTTTGGCGTGACTCCAATCAATGCTCCAGAGGAACTTGGGCTCGCAGTAACGACTTCAGACGGACAGATCTACGTTATCGAAGAAAGTCACAGTCGCTGGCCAAAACTTTACAAGGACCGTTTCGATGGAGTACGCGTTGCTGTATCTGGCAACGTGATCAAGACCAAAGGAAACGTCACGTGGATCAAACCTTCTCAGCTTAAAACGCTGTAGATCTCCCGTTAGTCGCTCGCTCCGGGATTGCACCCTCGAACCCATCCCGGAGTCGAGTGGCTGATGTCGGGAGTCTTGCTCAAGTAAGACTCTCAACATCATCCACTCAACCAACTCACAATAATGCTCATCACAATCGGGAGAAAATGATGAAGATAAAAACTGCTCCTAGAGTCGACATTCGACAATACTTGTTGATCACGCTCTCCTTTATTCTTGGAACGTTTTTCGCTGCGGGAATCGATGCGGCCGAAACTCAAGATCAGCCAAACGTAGCCGTCTCTGCATCGGTCCAAATCGCCGATGTGCAAGCCGGCAGCGGCCAAGCCAGACTCGTTATCACTGCGAACGTTGCCGATGGTCTTCACATTTATGCACAGTCACAACCGAAACCATTCTTGGCGACGAAAATCTCGATCGCCAAAGATGATCGTTATCAAATCTTGGGCGACTTCCGTCCTGTTCGCGATCCGATCCTGATCCAGCATAGTGCTTTGCAAGTTGAGCTGCGCGAATTCGAAGGCGAAATCAGCTGGGAAGCGCCGTTGCAGATCGCAGCTGGCGTTGATCTTGCGACGCTTGAAGTGACCGGTGAGGTTTTTGCCCAAGCTTGTGAGGAGGAGCGTTGCTTTGCTCCTGAAACATATCGCTTCACAGCGAACGTCTACGACATTGCTTCTTTTGGATCGCAAACCAGTGAGCAGTCTAAGTCGACTGTTGCTGAAACGGCTCCAGCCGAGACTTCGGCTTTCAGCCTTGATCGTATTCAGGTTACAGAGGAGACGAAGAGCAGTTCTTCGATCTGGGCGATTTTGCCATTGGCGTTTGTTGCAGGTTTTGTTTTGAACTTCATGCCTTGCGTGCTGCCCGTCGTGGGTTTGAAAGTTCTTTCGTTCGTTCAGCAGGCCAATAACGACCGACGACGAATCTTCATGCTAAACCTGTTCTACGCACTTGGAATCATCAGCGTGCTATTGATCCTCGCTACGTTGGCTGTCTTCGCGGGTTTGGGATGGGGAGAGCAATTTAGCAGCGTTGCGTTCACCGTGGTTCTGGCGTCAGTCGTGTTTGCTTTCGCGTTGAGCTTTCTGGGCGTTTGGGAAATTCAGTTGCCCGGATTCGTGAACTCAATTCAAGACGGTTCGCAATCACAAGAAGGGCTTGGAGGCGCGTTTTCCAAAGGCGTTTTAAGCACTGTTTTGGCGACGCCTTGCAGTGGGCCGTTTCTTGGCTCCGCACTTGCTTGGGCCGTGATTCAACCGGCTCATTTGACGTTCCTTGTTTTTGGAACTGTCGGATTGGGAATGGCCAGTCCCTTCCTCGCGATTGGATTTTTTCCGAAGCTGGTCAACTGGTTGCCAAAGCCAGGTGCGTGGATGAAAAGCTTCAAGCAGTTGATGGGCTTCGTTTTGATCGCAACCGTGGTGTTCCTGTTGAGCTTCATCAAGATTCCGGCTCTGGTTCCGTCAATCGCATTGATGTCGGCCATCGGATTGGCATGCTGGTGGTATGGCCAACATGATTTCGCACAAACCGGAGCCGCTTGGAAAAGACTCGCTTCATCGGTAGCGATCGTTGCCGTTGCTGGTTGGTTGTCGTTCGGGATTTTGTACGAGGTTTCAACCGAGCGTTTCGAAAGAGCGGCAACTCGATACGTCACGGCTCAAGGCGGCGAGGTGACTCCGGCGTCACACATAGCCCAAGCCGAAGATGAAATTCCGTGGCAGCCATACTCAAAGGAGCGACTCGAATCCGCGATTGCAAGTGGCAAAACGGTTTTCGTCGACTTCACCGCCGACTGGTGCTTGACTTGCAAATCCAATGAGGCCGTTGCGATCAACCAACCTGAAGTTGCTGAACTGATTCGTCGCAACGATATTGTCGCGTTTCGCGCCGACAAGACAGAACCGGCTCCAGAAGTTGACGAATTGCTGAAGCAACTTGGAAATAATAGTGCGTCCATACCGTTCTACGCGGTGTTCCCAGAAGGTAACCCAGCCAAGCCAATCACGCTTGATGGAATCTTCTCTTCACCGGACGCGTTCATTACAGCTCTCGAGAGCAATGGATCGAGTGGGTAGAGTTCGACGTTTGGAAGTGGGCGTCGAGCTCGATGAGTGATGGTGGCTGATTGGAGTCACCATCACTTTTTTTTGCAGTCAGCTACTCAAGTGAACTTTCTTCGTCACGCCTTCTGGGCGGGTTCACTAAGTCACCGAAGAAGATTGCGTTCATGAAAAGTCGGTTCGTGGCTTTCCAGAATCCTCGAAAGTTCGGATTGTCGGCCATCAGGATGAATCGACCGCTGCCAATTGGCTCAACGACAACACTTGCCGAACCTTTAAACTTTTCGACGTTTTCATCAGAGCAATATCCTGCCATCAGAGGCCGTTTTTCATCATAGACGACAGGGTTGCAGTAAGGGTTATCTGAAGGCGTAAGGAATTCGGCATGATTTCGGAACACGGCCAACTCCGAATCAGTGAATCCAAACAGCAGCGGGTGTGTCAGGTCGGTGTGCGTTTTGAAAATGGCTCCGCTAATCAGCTTGAGAGCCTGTTCGTTGGACGCCGAGTCAAACGGTTTTTGGATCTCGGGTTTGGTTTTCGATTCGGATGCCTCCGATGCCTCTTCTTCTCCTGATACTTCTTCGTCTTCCATTCGTTCAGCCAATGAAACAGCCAGCTTGCCAATGGCGATAACGGTCCCACCTTGATTTGCAAACTTCTTTGCGACATCAAAATCTGAATCCGAAAGTTTTCCATCAGCAAGAATCAGTGTCGTATAGTTGTTGAGTTTCGCGTTTTCGAAACTGGATTGCTTTAGCAGAGTCACTGGTGTTTGGTATTGCGAATCCAGCAAGTGCCAAATTTCTCCGGCACCATAAGGCGAGACGCCGTTTCCGATCAGCATCGCGATGTTGCGTTTTTTGATGACAGAGAAAGTTGGGCTGCCAACGTCTGGGCCGGACTTGTTGAGGCCTTTTCGCACCGGTGTGACAACGGCGCCCGAGTTTACTGCGTCCCCGAGAATGGCTGTAATCGCTTCACGTTTTTCAGATTGAATCTGCAACGGAATCGAAAGCGTTCCGTACCCGAACTTCGATTGGCCCGATTCACTTTTCGTTTGGAACGGCTTCTTCGCGACGCGAACGCTGATGTCTTCTGTGAGTAACCTCGTCAACAACTTTGGGGCAGCGTCGGATCGGAAGTCAACGAAGTAGCCAAGGTCTTCATCTGAAAACTCGACGGCATTTTCAGTAGTGTCTCTCAAATCGACAGTTGAAAATTTGACCAAACGTTCAGGTGCGATTGTCTTTTTGAGATTCGTTTGCTTGATGCCGTAGGCCAATGGCAACGTCCAGCTTGAAACGTCGTAGAAGATGTTCTCCTTGAAGTTCTGCTTCCGCATCAATAGCGAACGAAGGAATCGAAACTCAGCTTGATTGGTCGGGACGGCGATCGAGTACTTTGCGTTGAAAACTTTATCTCCGTGTTCAAAATCTTCTTTCAACCAATAGCAGTCAATGTCGTGTCGCTGCAACGTCGTGGCAAAAGCAACCAGTCGCTCACGATTGTTGTCGCAACTAAACAGGTACGTTTTCACCTTCTGTTTGGAACTCATTTTCGAGGCTTGTTTGTAAAAGCCCTGCTTGTATCGAATCAATTGCTTTCGCATCGCACTTGTCGCACGCAAGCTGGACAATGAAGTCGTGAACTGATTGCCGATCGTTTCTGTGAACTTCAGGATGCCGTCCTGATTTTTCTGCATGTGTCCACGGGAGCTCGCCTGTTCGAAAAGAATTCCAACGCAACCGTGAAGGTCAGGATAAGTCGATCCTTTTCCCATATAGAAATCGTCAAAGCGTTCTTGCGTGAAGTAGAGACTCCCACGCTTGTCGAGATCTTTGGCGTGATAGCTGGCGAATTGTCGCGTCAACTCTTGATTCTTCGCCGGTGTCATCGGGTTAGTCCGCTGAGGAATTCCAGGCTGAAAGAAGTAAGTCGAATTGGTTCCCATTTCATGGAAGTCCAACACAACGTTCGGCTTCCATTGGTGATACCAATTCAGTCGCCCCTGACTTTCCGGGTGTACAACCGGCAGCCAGTCACGATTCAAGTCAAACCAGTAATAGTTGACTCGTCCCGGCGGCCACATTTGATTGTGTTCAGCGTGAGCCGGATCTGGATTCAGCACGACGCCTCGATATCGATTCGCCCAGTTGGCAAAACGATTGAAGCCGTCAGGGTTCAGGCTCGGATCGAGCAGGATCACGCAATCGTCGAGCCATCGCTCAATTTCCTCGCCTTGTGCGGCGGCCAGATAGTAAGCAACCAATGGAGCGCAATTGGTTGCACTTGGTTCGTCACCATGAACTCCGTAGCCCATATTGATCACGGCCGGAAGCGAATCGAAAACTTCTGAATCAATGTCGTCCGAATCTGGCTTCGTTAGTTTGCGATGTGTTTCGCGAATTTCCTCCAGTCGCGTACGATTTTCTTGAGAGGTAATCGACAGCAGCAACAGTGGTCTCCCGCCATGAGTGGTTGCGTATTGTTTGACTGAAATGCGATCCGAAACTTCAGCCAGCTTCCGAACGTAGTCGGCGACTTGAGCGTGCGTGAGATGGCGATAGCCAATGTCAAAGCCGAAGAACTCACGCGGTGTCGGAATAGAATCGTCGCACTCAACACCGGCGGGCCAATGCTGCGTCGGCCGTTCATGTTGTGCCTCTTGAGCAGCTGTTTGGCTATTGGCAGCAAGAACAGTCATGTAGAGAACAGTTAGTATCCAGATATTAAGTTTGCCGATACGTCGCACAATGAAATCCTGAAACAGAAACAGTAGCCGATCTTTTTGCTCCTCAAGCATAGTTCTCAAGTCGGGACAGAGATCGAAAAATTCGCTAACAAGACGCATGCGTTGCAGTTTTTTGTTGTTGATCCTAGAGAGATCCACCGTCTCCATTTCGAGCGTATCAATGATTTCGAAGGCGGGAGCCAACAACCTGACATGATTTCCTCGACTTGTTACTTGAAACTGCGCCAGCGATCAACCGGCCAGTAGATCGTGGTGACAACGCCTTCGATGTGCGATTCAGGAACGGCATAGGGCTGACGTCCGGGAACGCCCGTTTTCCAATGACGGGCATCGAGTGCTCGCTCGGTGTTGTCGCCCAGCATGAAATATTCGTCCGGCCCAAGAGTTGCCGGATTGTCTTTGGTTCCATGGATGGCTTTGAGGCTACCGCTGGAGTCCGAGTAAACAATGTTGGCGAGGTGTTCTGGAGGTGTCAGTTTCTGCCCGTTGGCGTACACCGATCCTTCATCGATAAAGATCGTTTCGCCAGGAAGGCCGACGACGCGTTTGACATAGTTGATGTTTGGGTCACTTGGAAGTTTGAACACCGCAACATCCCAGCGTTGAGGTGAAAGAAATTTGGCGGTGAGAACTCGATCACCCTCGTTTGGCATACCACGTTTGTCTTTGAAAGTGTTCGAATGGAAGTTGACACAAATGCCGTGAGATTCCTGCTGAGAACGAACATGGTCGTGCGAGGCGCTAACAAAGGTCGGTTGATCGCATGTCTTGCATCTGGCCTCGATGTGACGTCCAAGAATCGTTGGAGCCATGCTGCCAGTTGGGACGACGAATGCTTCGGCAATGAATGGGACAAAAATCAGTGCCGCAAACGCAAGGCTGATCGCGCCGGCTGCAAACAATGGAAGAGTGGCTTGGAATGAGCGCAATATCCCGGTTCCAAAAAACAGTCTCGTCACAACAAGCAATCCAACAATTTGCATCGCAAGAATTACAAGCTCTTCGGCAACGGGGCGTTCGCCAGAGCCATAGAAATAACGTTGCCCCAAAACGAGAATAATCTCTACCAAAAACATAACGATTGAAGCTTTGAATGCGCGGCGAAAATTAGCTTCTTCAACCTTTGCCCACCGTAAACCCAGCAACAGGAAAAATGCGTTTAGCCCCAAGCTAAGAATCCAAATCAGGAGGAAGATTGACAGGATGGCAATTGTGTAGGTCACTGGTTTTTCTGGCTTTTGGAAACAGCTGTGGACAAGATGATCTTAGCCAATTCGCGTGAAGAATGTTTTCTGCGAGTCAAAAACAGCTAACGAAACAGCTTCTTCATCTTCCTCACCCGGTTGCGAATCTTTATCGGCGATGCAGAGCAGTGGCGACAGGCATTCAACGCTTGAGCAATGATGCGTTTGCGATCGTATGGTATGATGAAGTTGACTTCAGCTTCCAGATTCGCGGTGCGATCAAATGTCTTCAGGAAGAAAACAAAAGATGACTCCGGTGGAATACCTTGCTTTCGAGCGAGCTTCACGGGAAAAGCACATTTACTGGCGTGGTGAAGTGTTCGCCATGTCAGGTGCATCCAGACAGCATTTGAAGATTTCAGGAAATACTTTCTACCAAATTCGCAAAGCGTTCGACGATTCCGAATCCGACTGTGAGGTCATGTATGCGGACATGCGAGTCAAGAACGAGCGTACAGGTTCGTGCTTCTACCCAGACATTCTTGCGACGTGCCATTCGCCAAAATTCGAGGACAACGAATTCGATACGCAAGACAAAATGTACTTTGAACGATACACTCGCTCTGGTGATTCGACTTGGGAATATTGCTCAGCATCGTTGCCAGACGATACACTGGCGCTGAGTTCAATCGATGTGCAGATTTTGCTCAGCGATGTCTATGCGAAAGTTGAATTTGATCCAGAGAACGATGAAGATACCGATTTAAAAGTCGTCGAAGAGAAGTCAGAGTTTCAGGTGCCGGGTTAGTTGATGGAATACCAAAGTTGATGGAATACCAAACAGTTTCGCCAAAAAACACTCGCATAGGCTGGATCGGTACGGGCGTGATGGGGTTGAGCATGTGTCGGAATCTGATGCAAGCCGGCTATCAGGCGACTATCTACTCCCGCACGAAGTCCAAAGCTCAGCCATTGATCGGTGCGGGAGCGACTTGGGTTGATACGCCCGCCGAAGTTTCCGCCGCTTCCGACGTGAGCTTTGCGATCGTTGGCATGCCGGAAGATGTGGAGAGCGTTTTTCTGGGCGATGCTGGATTGTTGGCGGGAGCGTCCGCCGGAAATGTCGTCGTCGACATGACCACCAGTAAGCCAGAACTTGCTGTGCGAATCCATGAAGCCGCGAAAGCGAAATCTGTTGCTTCGATTGATGCTCCTGTGTCGGGTGGAGACGTTGGCGCGGACAAAGGAACGCTTTCGATTATGGTCGGCGGTGATCAGGATGCGGTTTCGGCGGTGAATCCGCTTTTCGAAATCATGGGCAGTACGATTGTGCATCAAGGGCTAGCGGGTTCTGGTCAGCACACAAAGATGGTGAACCAAATTCTGGTCGGCGCCGGAATGCTCGGCGTTTGCGAATCGATGTTGTACGCTTTGAAGTCCGGCTTGGATTTGCAAACCGTTTTGAAGTCAGTCAGTAGCGGCGCCGCTGGCAGTTGGGCGCTTTCGAACCTAAGCCCGCGGATCATTGAAGGCAATTTCGACCCTGGGTTCTTTGTTGAGCACTTCGTCAAGGATTTGAACATTGCCTACGAAGAATCGAATCGCATGGGTTTGAAGTTACGTGGCCTTGAGCTTGTCCGCGAGTTATACATCGAGCTCGAAAATGCTGGCTTCGCAAAGTCCGGCACGCAAGCGTTGCAGAAGACGTTAGCGCAGGCATCTGGCGTAGAGTGGCCATCGTAATTGGTTGGTTAGGCAATACATTTCTTTGCATGACCTCTGTGTTCTCTGTGCCTCCGTGTTTCAAAAACCTTGGATGAAATTTGAAACACAGAGGCACGGAGGACACAGAGAACAAGGCGGGTGGAGGCTTAACGGCCCTTTGTCTTCATCAGGCGTTCGGTGGTCCAACTTTTTCACGTAGGACATTTCCGAGCAGCTTGCTTTTCTTTCGTGACATTGCCCAGTTGTCGATGAATAACGGGCGTATCCTTTTGCTTCGCATAATCGCAACGGATCCTGTTGCCGGATGATGATACCAAGATTCAATGTCGCCGTACCTAATGGTTCGCCTTGGAATGTCATAGATCTCAATCGACGAATCGGAAATGACGACTTTGGTCTTGAGTGACATCAGGCATGCGAAGGCGATGAATCCACCAAAGAAAAGGACGATCGCTGCGATCAATGAGTAGGGGTTGAAAAGTTGCAACACTCCATCCCAGCTAATGTCGCTCATGAATGAAGACAGGTAGCTAAAGAAAAAAATGACAGTGATTCCTAGAGCGGCAAAGCCGCTCGGCAAGACGTAAGCATATGTGAGCAGCGAAGGACGAAGGACAAGTGGCAGACTTGGGCAGGCTCCAGGGGGCTTGGTTGGAACGGCAGCTGCAGGTGATGCGTAAGGATTAATGTTTGGTTCCATGGTTCGATTGTTTCCTGTTTGGTTTCACGCGTCAAACTGAAAGGATCTCTTGTCTTGGAAACGCATTCACGTGCTATGATTTGTCCATGGAACTAAAGACGCAAATCCGAACTGGCTTGGAGAAAGTCACGCAGCAACTCGAAAGACTTCGCAATGATGAAGGTCATTGGACAGGTGAGCTCTCTTCATCTGCTTTGGCGACGGCGACCGCGACGACCGCGATCGCATTTTATCTTGAAGCAACGGGCATCGGCGATGCGGAACTTCAACATCAAGTCGACGCTGGGATTTCGTGGCTTGTTGAGCAACAGAATGTAGACGGTGGGTTTGGTGATACGCCATTGAGCCATTCAAATATTTCGACGACGTTTCTTGCAGTGGCCTCGTTTCATGCGTGCGGGAAAGCGGACGAATTTGAAGCCGAGATCGCGCGAGCTCAAACTTACATCGATGGCAAAGGCGGGATCGACGGTTTGAAAGCCCGTTACGGAAACGACAAAACTTTCGCCGTTCCAATTTTGGCTCACTGTGCAATGGCTGGCATTGTGCCGTGGCGCGAAGTCTCTGCCCTGCCCTTCGAAGCGGCTTGCGTGCCGCAGCGGTTTTATAATCTGATGCAGTTGCCGGTGGTTAGCTACGCCATTCCGGCGCTCGTTGCGATTGGGCAGGCGAAATTTGTCCATGATCCGCCGTGGGATCCGATTCGGAAAACGATTCGGCAGATGTGTGTTGAGCCAAGTTTGAAAGTGCTGCAGCGGATGCAGCCAGAAAGCGGCGGGTTTTTGGAGGCCGTGCCGCTGACGAGTTTTGTGGCGATGGCGTTGGTGAAGTGTGGGAGAGAGGAGCATCCGGTGGTGGAGGCCGGGATTCGGTTTCTGCGTGAGTCATTTCGAGTTAGTCGTAGTGACGGCTTCCAGCGGTCGCGAATGCGCGCAACTGCTGCGGCTGGAAGCCGCAACCACGAACAGGGTGATGCTGCGGCTGGAAGCCGCAACCACGCCAGTGGCACGTGGCCGATCGATACTAATTTGGCAACTTGGGGGACGACGCTCACAGTCAACGCATTGGCTAACGATGCACCGTTCTTTCGCGAGCAACTTATCTGCAACAAAACCGCGTGGCGAAAATGCGTTCGTTGGATCATGGGCTGCCAAACGAAAACCAAGCATCCTTTCACTGGCGCACAACCTGGCGGCTTTGGCTGGACTGATCTTTCGGGCTCTGTTCCGGATGCTGACGATACGCCCGGTGCGATGATCGCGCTGAAGCATTTCAGCGACAATGCTGACAATTGGTGTGATCCGTCTTCGATCGAAAGTACAAGAAACGAAATCGAAGAATCGGCTCTCGCGGGCGTTCAATGGCTGCTCGATCTGCAGAATCGCGACTCAGGATGGCCAACATTCTGTAAGGGTTGGGGAAAGCTTCCGTTTGATCGAAGTGGGTCCGACATCACGGCGCACTCGATGCGAGGCCTGATTGCGTGGCAAGATCAGATTTCTGATCCGAAAGTTAAGGGGCAAATCCAAAACGCAATCAATCGCGGATTTCGCTATTTGCAGCGTCAGCAGCAGCCTGACGGCAGCTGGTTGCCGTTATGGTTTGGCAATCAGGACACAGAAGACGAAATAAATCCTTGGTACGGTACCGCAAAAGTGCTGTTGGCGTATCGAGATGCGAATTTGTTCGATACCGAGCCCGCTAAAATTGGTTTAGAATGGGTTGCAGGAAGTCAGAATGAAGATGGCGGTTGGGGCGGCGGTAAGTCGTTGGACTGGTCGCAGCTTCGTCGGACTTTTGCGGAGAGTGAATCTGAAGTCGACGATCAGCAGCTAAAACTGCTGGGAACCAGTTCGGTGGAAGAGACGGCTCTGTGTACCGAAACGTTGCTCCATGCAATCCAATGCCGTTCCATCGATGAACTGATGCGGAAACGCTTGGAGTCACATGCTCGCAGCGGAGTCGAATGGTTGGTTAACGCAATTGAGCTCGATTGCATATCCATTCACTGGCCGATCGGATTTTACTTTGCCAAACTTTGGTACTACGAACAAATGTATCCGCTGGTCTTCGCCGCCAGCACATTGACGAAAGCACTTAACATTGATTGGTCGCAAGACGCGGCCCAACCAAGACCAGACCGAATCGCCACGACACAACAAAATTAACTTCACGAACGAGACAACCTGGTGGCTCCCGAAGAATCATCTGTAGTAGAGAAGAAACCACGTCGATCACGCAGACGCAAGACGGCTCATTTGAAAATGGTGCCCGACAGCAAAGCGATGCGTGAGCACTTACGCAGCCGCTGTCGCGAAATCGCAGCGACGCTCGATCGTAGCAATCCGCCGTCGAAAGATGAGCTGGAAGCTTTGTCGCGAAAGATCTTGTTGGACGAAGATCAGCCAGAAGGATTTCTCGGCTGGATGATGGTGGTGTTCTCCAGTGCGTTCTGGGAAGACCAAATCAAAGGCATTCCGCATTCACGTCGTTTGTTCTTGTTGCCTCATTGTTTGAAGCACGCCGAGGGCTGCCCCGCCGACTACGACGAATTCGGTTTGGCGTGCAAGACGTGTGGCGCTTGTAGCATCGCTGACTTTCGTGGTGCCGCAGAAGAGCTTGGATACAAAGTTCTTGTGGCTGAAGGTTCGCCGATCGTTTTGAAGATTATCGTTAGCGGACACGTGGATGCGATCGTTGGCGTGGCGTGCTTGAACGTTTTGGAAAAAGCGATCGACAAGATCATGTTGGCGGGGATTCCTTGTATGGCCGTTCCGCTGCTGTCGAGTGACTGTCGCAACACTTCAGTCGATGAAGACTGGGTCGAGCAAATGGTTCGCGTTCCGCATGAAGACATTCAAAATCAGACCAGCAGTTACATTCACTTGATGCGTAAAGCGTCGACACTGTTCGAAACCGATACACTTGAGTCGCTGGTTCCTCGAGTTCGTGGCGGCAAGTCGCTTGCGGAATCCAACGGCCAAGGAGTGGCGGGATTGGATCCTTTGGCTGCAACCGAAGCGATCGCTTACGATTTCCTTTCTGCCGGAGGAAAGTATTCGCGTCCCTTCATCACATTGGCGACTTACGATGCGGTTTCAGGTGGTGCAGCGACGAAGTCCGATGGAGACAACGTCATCGAAGAATGGGATGACGCGATTTTTCATACTGCGATGTCGATCGAGACATTTCATAAAGCATCATTGGTGCATGACGACATCGAAGACGCGGACGCGTTTCGCTACGGCGATGACACGTTGCATCAAAAGTACGGCATTCCTACGGCGATCAATGTCGGTGATTACATGGTCGGCATGGGCTATCGCTTGGTCAGTCGCAATCGCAAAACGTTGGGCGCCGAAACGGCAGCCGACGTTTTGGATACGCTCGCCGACGCCCATCAACGGCTCTCCGAAGGTCAAGGCACCGAATTGATTTGGCGTGACGCCAAGGACAAGTGTCTCAAGCCAATTGATGCGTTGCGAATTTATGCGTTGAAGACGGCTCCTGCGTTTGAAGCCGCGATCATGAGCGGTCTTCGTCTGGCAGGTCCAACGGAAGACTATGCGGAACCCGTTCGAGCCTTCGCGCGGAACCTTGGCGTTGCGTTTCAGATTCTGAATGACCTGAAAGATTGGGAGCACGACGACGATAACAAGCGATCACTTGGTGCTGACTTGCTGGGAGGTCGACCGACGATTCTGCTGGCGTTGGCCTTGGAAGGTTTGAAAGACGATCAACGTGACGAATTGGTTTCGCTGTTGGCTGACGATTGCGATAAAACTGCGGAGACTCGATTGTTGCGGGCTCGACATTTATTCTTTGAAGCTGGTGTTTTCGAAAAAGCGTATCGTTTGGTCGAAAAACATCAGCAAAAAGCAGAGGAAATTGCAGATTCGATCGATCCTGATGAGCTTCGTCGGTTGTTCTACTATCTTGTTGATACGGTTTTGGATCGAACGACCGAAGTCAAACCAACGATCGATATTACTCATTTGAGTTACGAAGAAGTTTTGCCAATTGTTAAATAGTCGCCTTTCGCTCCGCGAAAGAGTGTTGCCTCCATGTTTTAACGTTCTTTCGCGGAGCGAAAGACGACTCTCCCATCGTGAATCCGACCGAATTGCCACAAGTTGAAATCGACGAGCTTGTCGGATTGTTTTTTCCCCAGTCGCCTTCGGCTGTCGGTGCTTTCCATCAGATCGACGCCGCTGATTTGCCGGCCGATGCGAACTCGTTGTTGAATCACTGCGAGCACATGACGGTCACGATCGAGGATTTTCATAGCAGCGAAGTTGATGTGCAGGTTTTGGAAGAGCAGGACTCGGACACGCATTACTCGCGGAAGATTTTACTAACGCGAAAGTCAGATGGCGGAGTGGTCCAGTTCGGAATCGTGCGGCTCGACATGTCCACGTTGCCGCAAATTGTGCAGGATCAAATTCGAGAGCGTAAGATTCCGCTGGGTCGAATTCTGATTAGCCACGACGTGATGCGAGCTGTCCGTTTGGCGAAGTTGTATCGTATCGAAGCCGGCGAAGAACTGGTGACTCATTTCGCTGCCGAAAAAGGCACCGACATTTTCGGTCGCACCGCGTGGATGTATTGCAACGGCAAGCCCGCGATCGAATTGCTCGAGATCGTGAATCTTGGGTAAGTCGCCTTTCGCTCCGCGAAAGGGTGTTGGTGCATCACAGGCCGGAGGCCGACATATGAACTGCCGGTGGCTTACGCCATTTCGTTTAACGGCAATACCGTTCAATGAAGCCAAAGGCTCGGTGGCATAGGCCTCTGGCCTGTGTTCTGCATGTCCACAAGCCAGAGGCTTATGCCACCTTGCCATCTGCAACGACCCTACTGAAAAGCCAAAACGAAGGGTGACATCACCTTCATTGAACGGTATTGCGTTTAACGGCAAGCCGCAGGCGACTGCGACCGCACCCGCGCAGTCGCCTTCGGCTAAACGTTAAACGAACGATTCGGGAGCTTACTTCAGTTCCTTGATGAAGATATTCCTGAACCGATACGTCTGTCCCTTTTCGCCATGATGCTGAATTCCAATGAATCCTTCTGCATCGGTGTCGTCTTCTATCTCGGTCACAGCAATGCCGTTGAGTTCGATTTTAATCTGATTGCCTTTGCATTGGATCTTGTATCGGTTCCAGCCTGTTCGTTTCAATGCGTTGCGAATCTCTGGTTTCGCGAAATGGGCTTGGGACTCTTCTTCATATTCAAGAAACTTCTTCTCGTTGGAACGTCCTGTTTTACTTGGCCATATCCAACCGCGGCGTCCTTCATCGTAAAGCCCTGCCGACCAGCGACGGTCTGATCCATCGCATTCAGCCTGGTAGCCGTAAACTTTGTTCGGCTCAACGTGACAACGGAACATCACACCAGAGTTTGCTTCGCCTTCAGGAAGATTGATCTCAACAAACAGAACAAAGTCAGAGTACTTTTTTTTGGTGACGAGGAAAAACTTCTTGTCGGCAGTCAAGTGAATCTCTTTGTTAACGATTTTTGCTTCACCGAAATCGTATGGGTTTCGCCATTCGTTAATATTTCCACCGTTGAACAACGGTTCGAAACCCTGCTTCTTCATCCGAGTCGTCATTGGCGAAGGCGTGCCGAGTGTGAATCTGTCGGCGGTTGTCAGAGGCCAATCATCAGTACGAAAAATCGAAGCCGGGAGTTCTCCTGAGTTCACTAGGTTGGCACCTTCAGGATTTGAAGCCCAAGCGTAGCGAGCGGCGACGGGTTGAGGAACGGTTGCGCTACTGAGGCGAATCGAGTCATTGGAAATGATGGTGGCGTCGGCCCAATGCCATTTTTGATCTGCGCCAGCAATCTCAAATCGTTTTAGTTCACCTTCGTCGCGCGATTTTAACCCGGCACCAACATGTTCCATCGTGACAACGATATGGTCATCCGAAACGCGATGGCTTTTGTACAGCGGTCCCGAAAAGACCTCGAGGTCTTTGTTGTAATGTTTCTTCAAGGCAAGCAACGCGAGGCGATGTCCGACGTCGAATTTGTTTTTGGGGTGAATGTCGTTCGCCACACCAATATCATTGATGATCGCGACGCCGCAGTTCGGGACCGTTTGCGCGACCCGAGTTTGGAAATATTGAAGCTCCGCCCAATCGCTGGCAGCGCCGGGTTCCGTCGTTGGCTTTTTGAAGTTTGCCAGCTGCACAATGTAAAACGGCAGATCACTGTCCCATTGTTTACGCCAGTCTTCAATCAACGCGGTAAGTAAACTTTCGTATTGAACTGCACGACCAGCGTTCGATTCGCCCTGATACCAAATGGCACCGGCGATCGCGTACTTTGTCCAAGGAGCGACTTTCTGGTTATAGATTGCAGCTGGGAAACGCGAATTGCGAGTCGGCTGTCCTTGCATTCGAGGCCGCCGAGGCAACTTCTTCTTTGCTGTCTCAGGTGCGTTGGCTTGGATTTCGGCTCGCTTCTTTTTCCACTTCTCCATTGCCGATTCAAATCTCACCTTTGCAGTTTGTGGGTCGTAGTTTGCGGCTTTGTCGTCCCATTCCTGCAACAGAGGCTTCGCGTTGTCGACCGTTGCCAGTTTCTCTCGACTGGTGAATGCTTCAACAGGCATGCCGCCCCAAGACGTATCAATCAGCCCGATGGGGACCTTAAGTTCCGTGTGAAGTTTGTTGCCGAAATGAAAACCGACCGCGGAGAAATCTTGCACCGATTGTGGCGTGACGAGTCTCCAAGTTCCTTTGCAATCGGTTTGAACCGTTTCCGCAGTTTCCGATGCGGTTTTGAAAATTCGGACCTCTGGCAGGTTCGCGTCTTCGGCTGCAGGATCGCCTGTTCGAGCCATCGTCCAAGCCATATTGGATTGCCCCGAACACATCCAAACTTCTCCAACGAGAATGTCTTTGACGGTGAGAGTCTCGCCAGCTTCGGAAGTCACGACCAAAGATGCCGGCTTTGCCGAAACTTCCAGCGATTCCAACGTCGCACTCCAGTCGCCATTTTCGTCAGCCGTTGCTTCGACCGATTGATCACCAAACGCGACGGTGACTTTTGAGTTCGGCTTAACGATGCCCCAAACGGAGGTTGGTTTACCGTGTTGCAAAACCATGTGATTCGAAATCGGAGCCGCGAGCTTCAATGCTTCGGTGTCTTGCTGAGCATTCAGCTGAGCTTGAAGAAGCAAACAAAGCGTCGTGAAGGCGAGGAGGGAGATGCGATATTTCATCGAATTGCCAAACATTGGTTAGTGGATAGAGCGGTCCATATTAACCGAAACAGGTCGTCGATGCGATTGACCGAAAGTACTATCGAAACGAATAGGCGAAACGAGCGATGTCGCTTTGGTAAGTCTGCGAAATGAGACCGCTGGTGTACTCATCGTAGGCTGATCGGTAGTCCTCATTCCGCGTTGCGTTGAGTCGCGGAAGGCGAAATGGAATCCCAATCCGTTGGCAAGCATACTTGAAATCGCTGGCAAGGTTCTCGAATCGCCCTACGAAATCGACAACGGATTTCCCTTCGTGTATCACGAAAGATTCTTGCAGTTGAAACCGTCCATCGCAACGCCAGCGAACGTACTCGGAGAAGTCCTTCAGTGCAGAAACTTCCGCGTGGTTTGGGTGTGACTCATTTTTGCAAATGTAGCGGTAGTGTGACAGCTCCCAGTCCCACGGATTTCGAACGAACGCAAAACTGAACATGCGATCAAAACGTGGCCGCCCGATTTCCGCAATCAAATCTGAAACTTTGAAATGGTCGCCCTTGCTTGGAGGACCGAACTGCGGAACTCCGATTCGTTTGAATACGAAGTTGGCGCTCTCGTGCCAAGTCGGCATCGCGTACCGTCGGACAGCTCGCTTGATGCTTGTGCCGGCGGTTTTGAAAATGTGAACAAAGACAAATTGTCGTTTTTGAGAGATGATCATGCGTTGCGAAATATCATTTCACAGCGATCGGGTCAAGGGAAATGCCCTTCGGTGAAGGCACGGTGGGAGTCTCATCTTGATTGCTTTTCTCGGCGATTACCGCTCGGAATTGAATCGCCGAAGCAAGTCGCTGGCGGATCGAAGGATGCAAGCCACGGCGACGATTGGCTTGTGAAGGATAGATGACGGCCATTTTATGCAGTGCTGATTCAACGGAATCGTTGGCCCCAGTTTTGGAAAGCGTATTGATCGCGAACTGATCGGCTTCAAATTCCATGCTGCGAAAAACAGTCTTCGAAACGATCAACAAGTAAACAAGGAATCCGAATGCAGGAAGGAATTGAGCAGCAGATCCGAACGCGTTACTGAGCAGGACGTTTTGTCCAATCATTGAGTGCAAACCAAAGCCAAGCGACTGGTCGATCGCCAGAATTACTAATGGTGCAAGTACCATCGCAATGCGGCGGATCGTATGCAGATGACGAATGTGTCCGATTTCGTGAAGCAGGATCGCATCGACTTCATCGTCGTCAAACTTCTTCAGTAACAGATCGCTAATGATGACGATCTCAGTCCCCGGAACGATCCCGACGGCGGCTGCGTTGACAATCGAGTCACCTGTCTTCCAAACACGAACTTTTCGCGGGCGTAAGCCTGCCATTCGAAACAGGTTTTCTATTCGATGTTTTTGGCTGGCATCTTCGACACGTTTCGTCGACCAAATCAGCAGCATCAATTGCGGATAAAGTAAAACCGACGCTACGATCGCCAGCCCAGTGATGCTCCAGAGCAAGATTTGTTCTGTAGGTGAAAGTTGAACTGCGAGCACAAGAGTGAGGCAATCGGTTGCAAAGAAAGCGAACAGGATCGGTGCCGCAATCATGACGACTTGCATTCGCAGCCAGAGAGTGAAAATGCTGGACCGTGATTTGTTTTTGGCGAGAGTTCCTTGCGGAGCAGCGAACAGAAAGATTGCCCACGAACCAATCAGGCCAATTAGTGCCGGTGCGACCAAAAGAAGTTCATCAGCCAGTGGAATGGTCTCGGCCATGGGAATCAGCTGGACTGCGTCAGACCAGCGAATCCAAACGGAAATCGAAATCGAAACGATGCTCCAAACGATCGTGTGAGCAATCGCCATCGTGCGGAATCTCTGAAACCAGTCTCGCGAGTTGCCGTTGGCGTGTCGCCACCTTGCAACGCAGATTTGTAACGCCGCGAATGCGGGCGAGATCGCGACGAGCAGCGTGACCTTGAGCGTGATCGTAATCCAGTTCACTGATTCAGTAGAAGACGTTATCTCCCCCCAAAATAGTGTCAGCAAGAGAACGATTGCGACTGCTAGGCTCATGCGATCGGTGAATATTTCGAAAGGTGCGAAGTGAAGCCCTCAGTTTATTCTGAATCGCATGTATTATCTGAACGAAATTGGGCGAAATCGGGCCTGAATTTTTGTGGCCAACTTTAAGCCTCTGAATAAAACGGTTATGCGGCACCTAAGGTTGCACATTGGCAAAAACCATCTCCGAGGCTTTGGTTAGTGAATGCAGTTTTTTGGAAACAATGTGGGTCTAATTGTCGTGATTGGAGTCTGATGGACGAAGAGCCATTACAATGAATGGACATTGTTTGATTTCAACTCAGGTGCCGCTGACAAATGACCAAACTCCTCTCCAAGATATTCGTCCGGATCGCAATTTTGAGCGCCGTGATTTTGGCCTCAGGCTCAATGTCTCAGGCTCAGGATGCAGTCGACTTCGCTCGCGATATCCAACCGCTTTTAGCTGAAAACTGTTTTGCCTGTCACGGAAAAGATTCTGAAACTCGCGCCGCAGATTTGCGATTGGACGAACGGGATTCCGCGATCGACTCCGGAGCAATTGAGGATGGCGATGCAGAGAGTAGCACACTGATTGAGCGAGTGTACGAAGAAGATCCCGATGTGATCATGCCGCCGCCGGAATCGGGAAAGAAACTCACTGATAAACAAAAGGGACTGCTCAAGCGATGGGTCGAAGAGGGAGCACCCTACGCAAAGCACTGGTCGCTCGTTGCCCCCAAGAAAGCTGAACTGCCTGCGGTCAAAAACGAGAAGTGGTTGCGAACGGAGATCGATCAATTTGTTCTCAGTCGTCTTGAGCAGGAAGGACTTCAGCCTGCAGCCGAAGCTGACGCACGAACGTTGTTTCGTCGACTGAGTCTTGATGTGACAGGACTGCCACCCGCGGTCGCTGAGCTACAGGAATTTGAGAAAGACCTTGCGGATCGCGGCGATGAAGCGGTCTCCGATTGGATCGACAAGCTGATGCAGCGATCTTCATGGGGAGAACATCGAGCTCGCTATTGGCTTGACGCGGCTCGCTACGCCGACACGCACGGCATGCACTACGATAACTATCGCGAGATGTGGCCGTATCGCGACTGGGTGATCCGAGCTTTCAATAAGAATATGCCTTACGATCAGTTTACGATCGAGCAGCTTGCCGGCGACCTGCTAGAAGAACCGACTACCGAGCAATTGATCGCGACCGGATTTCAGCGTTGTAACATGACGACGAACGAAGGCGGTACGATCGATGATGAAAATCGAGCCGTCTATGCGGCCGATCGAGTGCAAACGTTTGGCTGGGTATACTTGGGGCTGACGACGAATTGCTGTCAGTGTCACGATCACAAATTCGACCCGATTTCGATGAAGGACTACTACTCGTTGGCTGCGTTCTTTCGAAACACGACGGAGCCACCGAAAGACGGCAACGTGAAGGACGGCAAAAGCGCGACGCTTAAAGTCTATTCAGAAAGTGACCTTCGCCGTCTGGATGAAATCAAGACCGGACTTGCGATCGCCAATAAAGCCAAAAGTGACTATCGCGATTCTTCGAAGGCATCGTTTGACCAATGGCTGGCTTCTTCGCTTGAAGCAACGGATGACGATTCCGAATCAAAGTACGGCCTTGAAGTTCAACCGATCCTTCACGTTCCGTTGAACGAAGGGAGCGGGGATACGGTAACTGCAACGATTGGAATTGAGAAACCTGTTGTTGCGACGAAGAATCTCAAATGGTCCGAAGAAGGAAAGCTTGGTCCGGCGATTGTTCTGCAGAAAAACAAAACCATTAACCTCGGTTCGTTCCGTGACTTCACGTTTGAGGACTCCTTCAGTGTTGGCGTTTGGACGAAAGCTCCGAAAAAGTATGGTGGTGTCTCGATTATTGCCAAAATGGATGAAGGTGCGAAACATCGTGGCTGGGACTTGTTCCATCAAAACAATCGATTCTCCGTCCACATCATCGACTCGTGGCCTGATAATGCTATGAAGATCAGGACCAAGAAAGAGTTAGCTAAAAAGGATCAGTGGCAACACGTTGTCGCGACCTACGACGGTTCGAAAACGCCTGAAGGAATTCGAATCTATGTCGATGGCGAACTGCAGGAAACCGAAACGGAAAAGAACACACTGAAGCCGGACGCGAAGCTGGACACGAAAACTCCGTTGCGGGTTGGTCAGCGCAGTTCTGGTGCACTTTACGATGGAGCTTCGGTTCAGGATGTATGGATTTACGATCAGGCCTTGTCCGCCGAAGATGCAAAGGCCGTCATGGAAATCGGCGGCGGCTACGTTGAAGCTTTGTTGGCGATCTCGGCCGATAATCGAACCGATGCTCAAAATAAGGCACTGAAAAACCACTATCTGAACAAAGTAGATTCGGCCTATCCATCACTTGCCAAAGCTGCCTCGGACCTTGTGCAAGAACGCAAGAACATCGAAGCCGCGACACCGATCACACATATTCAAAAAGAAAAAGCGGACTCCGTCGCGATGACCAACATGCTCATGCGAGGAGCCTATGACAAACCGGGTGACGAAGTGGTGGCCGCGACGCCAGAAGTGCTTCACCCGATGTCGGCAGATTCGCCGAAGAATCGTTTGGGGTTGGCGAAGTGGGTTGTCGATCCGGCCAATCCGTTGACGGCTCGTGTGACGGTCAACCGTTTTTGGCAAGAACTGTTCGGGCACGGAATTGTTGCGACGTCCGAAGATTTTGGGGTCATGGGAACGCCGCCTTCGAACCAGGCGTTGCTTGATTGGCTGGCGGTGGACTTCCGCGAATCCGGTTGGGATGTGAAAAGGCTCTATAAGAAGATGCTGATGAGCTCCACCTATCGGCAGTCCGCAAGAGTAACCGCTGACAAGCTGGTCAAAGACGAAGACAACTCGTTGTTCTCTCGCGGCCCACGATTCCGTATGGATGCCGAAATGATTCGAGACTACGCACTCGTTTCCAGCGGTCTATTCAAAGACAAAATGTATGGCCGCAGCACACGACCCTACCAACCGGCCGGGCTGTGGGATGTGGTCGGCATGCCTGGCGGCGATACGCGAAACTACGTGCAGGACAAAGGCGACGGAGTCTATCGGCGTTCGCTGTATTCGTTTTGGAAACGGATGAGTCCTCCGGCGAATTTGGAAGCATTCAACGCGCCGAATCGCGAAGTCTGCACGGTCCGGCGGGAGCGAACGAATACTCCGCTGCAAGCGTTGGTGACGTTGAACGATCCGCAGTTTTTCGAAGCGGCTCGTGTGCTTGCCGAAAAAGGGATCAAGCACGGCGGCGGCGATTGGGATGCGTCGCTTAACTTTGTCGCACAGCGCACGGTTTGTCGAACGTTCAGCGATGTGGAAACGGCGATCGTAAAAGAAGACTACGACGCGTTCTTCGACTTCTATCGCGAGCATACTGACGACGCGAAAAAATTGCTGACCGTCGGTCAAGCGGAAGCCGACAAAAGCCTCGACGTGGCTCAACTGGCCGCTTGGACAATGGTCTGCAATGAGTTGCTGAACCTTGACGAAGTTTTGAACAAGTAGGTGGCATAGGCCTCTGGCCTGTGAACGCAAAAGAAAACAAGATCGCAAAAGAAAACAAGATCGCAAAAGAAAACA